>CBFHCK010000008.1:0-17123 GCA_965653955.1 uncultured Spongiibacteraceae bacterium | reverse complement strand
GTGAAAGCGACTCCTGACTTGCACCCCAAAAGGCGAGCATCGCGTTCAGCAGCGGCTGCACCGCCTGATCGAGCGGCAGCGCATCGCCGTCACGCTCGGCATCGACAATCAACTCTTCCAGCTCTTCGATCACCCGCCAGCTATCCGCCGGCCACAGATCGCGCACCGTGAACATGCCTTCCAGTGCGCGCCGCAGGTTGTACGCAAGTGTGCCGGTGCTGGCGCTGAGCATCGCGTTACGCAAGGTGTTCGGCGCGGGCAGCACGTCGGCGGGCAATGCACCGGGCATGTACAACTGCAATAGCGGATGCCACTGCCGCAGCGCCAGCTCGTCGGCTTCGAAGCCGTAATCGAGCCACGCGTCGTAGCGTTTTTGATACGCACTGATCATCCGCAGTAGCGATTCGCTGCGCTCCAGATAACTCGCCGCCCAGAACAGATGTTCGGCAGCGCGACTGGTCAGCGCCGCTGCGGTCTGCTGCCGGCGTTGACCGACCGGATGCAGTCGCAGCACGTCGCGCATCGAGCCGGAGCTGCGCAGCAGCCAAGTGTCCTTGCTCCAGCCGCCGGCCTGAGTCGAAATCATGCTCGCTTCGGCAGACGCACTGACACGGCTGAGCCCGCCCGGCATGACATCGTAATTCTGGCCATCGCCGGCGATGAAGGAACGCAACACCAGCTGGCGCGGCACGATGCCCTGATCGGCCAGTGTCGGCACCGAGGAAAAACTGACGTGCTGCTGCCCCACATACGCCCATGGCGCAGCTTTGATCTGCGCGCCAAGCTGTTGCAATTCCTTGCGGCTGAGCTGATCGCCAAAGATCACATTGCCGGGCTGATCGATGCGCTTGATCACCAGCTCCTCAAGATTTTCGGTGACGTACTTGCGCTCTTCTTTTTGACCGCACCACCAGGTCGCGACATTCGGCAGCAGCAGCTCTTCGCCTAGCCATGCCCGCGCCAGCACCGGCAGGAACGGCAGCAACGCGGGGCATTCGAGCACACCTGAGCCGAGCGGATTGGCCATGCCGACGCGCCCCAGTTGCTGCGCCTGCAACAGGCCGGGAACGCCGAGCATCGAGTCGGCGCGGAAACTGAGCGGATCGCAAAAGCGCGAATCAACTCGCCGGATCAGCACATCGACCTTGCGTAGATCGTCGACCGTGCGCAAATAAACGGTGCCGTTGCGAACCGTCAGATCGTTGCCCTGCACCAGCGTAATGCCGAGCTGCGCGGCGAGATACGCATGTTCGAAATACACCTCATTGCCGATGCCGGGCGACAGTACGGCGATGGTCGGCTCGCGCTGCTGATCCGGCGCCAGCGCCGACACATGGCGCTTCAGATGATGGAAAAACTGCGCGAGCGGTGCGATCGAGTAAGCGCTGACACTCTGGCCAAGCACGCGTTTGGTGACCGCACGCGCTTCGAGTACATAGCCGGCACCCGACGGGCCCTGCGTCCGATCGCTGAGCACCCACCACTCGCCGTCGGGCCCGCGCGCCAGATCGACCGCGTACAAACTCATCGGCGGCATCGGTACCGCAGCACCGGCCGGCACCATCGCCGGACGCAGAAATTCGGGATGGCGCAACACGATTTCGTGCGGCAGCAGACCCTCGCGCAACGCGCGTTGCGGGCCGTATAAATCCTGGAGAAGGAGGCTGAATAGATGCGCGCGCTGGCGCAGACCGGCTTCGAGATCGGGCCATTCGTTCTGCGGCAGCAGCATCGGCAGCGGATCGAGCTGCCACGGGGGTTGTTTGCCGGCGGGGTCTTCGTAAACGTTGTAGTAGACGCCCTGCTCCTTCAGCCGGCGCTGCGTTTCCAGCCGCAGGCTGGCGAGCGTCGATGCCGAGCAGGTCTGCAAAAACTGATCGAGCGGTTGCCAGTGTTCGCGCACTTTGCCGTCGTCGGCGAGCATTTCGTCGTAGCCAAGCAGCGGCGACTGGTAAGTGCTTGCTGACGGGCTAGCGCTTGGCTTTTGTTGTTGTTCGATTGTTTTGGACATATTCCGTGCATCGTTAGCCGGTGGCCTCCCCTATGCAATAGGGGAGGTGTCGCGCAGCGACGGAGGGGTCATCCCTTAAAAACGACCCCCTCGCCCTTCGGGCACTCCCCCTATTTCATAGGGGGAGCCTAATCATCGAACCGC
Source organism: uncultured Spongiibacteraceae bacterium (assembly GCA_965653955.1). Lineage (GTDB taxonomy): Bacteria > Pseudomonadota > Gammaproteobacteria > Pseudomonadales > CAMLJR01 > CAMLJR01. The sequence continues at coordinate 14,968 of CBFHCK010000008.1, read as the reverse complement.
CCTATTCATCAAACCGTAAGTCGAGCGTGTAAGGGTAACTGAGATTCGGCTTGGGCGGCGGCGGTTTAACCGCCCCCTTCGGCGGGTGGCGTTCGAGCTTGCCGGCGCTCGGCATATGCGGAAACTCGGTCAGGAAACGCGGCTCGACTTCGAACAGCGGTTTTGCCACCAGCGCGCCGTGCGCGTGGCCCATTGATTCAAAACGGTTGACGCGCCGCGCCTCGGCTTCGAGCGCATTGACCGGAAAGTGCTCGTAGCTGCGCCCGCCTGGATGCACAACGTGATAAGTGCAGCCGCCGAGCGCGCGGCCGTTCCAGGTATCGAAGAAATCGAACACCAGCGGCGAATGTACGCCGATGGTCGGATGCAGCGCCGACCACGGCTGCCACGCGCGATAACGAATGCCGGCGACGAAAGTGCCTTCTTCATCGGTCGGAATCATCGGCACGCGCTTGCCGTTGCAGGTCAGCACATAGCGATCGCCCGGCGTGCCGAAGCGTACCTTGATCTGCATCCGCTCCATCGACGAATCGACATAGCGCGCGGTGCCGCCGGCGCTGGCTTCCTCGCCGAGCACGAACCACGGTTCGAGCGCGTGACGCAGCTCCAGCGCCATGCCTTCGATTTCCAGATGACCGATGCGCGGATAACGGAATTCCTTGAACGCGTCGAACCAATGCGATTTGAACGGCAATCCGTTTTCATTCAGGAAAGTCAGCACGTCGTCGAAATCGCGGTCGATGAACTGCGGCAGCATGAAGCGGTCGTGCAGCGCGGCACCCCAATTAACCAACTTGTGCTGATACGGCTTCTCCCAGAACAGCGCGACGAAGGCGCGCAGTAACAGCATCTGCACCAGGCTCATGCGCGCGTGCGGTGGCATTTCGAAGGCGCGGAATTCGAGAATCCCGAGTCGCCCGCTGGCCGAATCCGGCGAGTACAGCTTGTCGATGCAGAACTCGCTGCGATGCGTGTTGCCAGTCAGATCGGTGAGCAGATGGCGCAGCGCGCGGTCGATCAGCCAGGGCCGGTTCGAATCACCGTGCTCGCCACCGGCAGCAGCGAGCTGGGAGAAAGCGATCTCCAGTTCGTACAGCCGCTCGACGCGGCCTTCATCGACGCGCGGCGCCTGTGAAGTCGGGCCGATGAACAAGCCGCTGAACAGATACGACAGGCTCGGATGGTGCTGCCAGAACGTCAGTAGCGAACGCAGCAGATCGGGCCGGCGCAGCAGCGGACTGTCCGTCGGCGTTACGCCGCCGAGCGTGACGTGGTTGCCGCCGCCGGTGCCGGAGTGGCGGCCGTCGAGCATGAATTTTTCGGTGCCGAGCCGCGTCTCGCGAGCGCGGGCGTACAGCGTCTCGGTCAAATGCACCAGCTCCGGCCAGCTCTGCGTCGGCTGCACGTTGACCTCGATCACGCCGGGGTCCGGCGTCACCGCCAGCTTCTGCAACCGGCTGTCGTGCGGCGGCTGATAACCCTCGATAAACGGCGTCAACCGCAGCTCATCGGCGGCGCGCGCGATGGCATCGAGCAAGCCGACAAACTGCTCCAGCGTGCCGACCGGCGGCAGGAAAATGTACAGCCGGCCATCGCGCACTTCGGCGCACAACGCAGTGTGGATCGCCATATCCGGCAGCGGATCGGCCGCACCGGACAGCTTCGACGCCTGCGCCTTCAATTCTTGGGGAACGGGCGCAAACGGATCGGCGGGAATCGGCTCGAACACATCGGCGCGCGCCTGCTGGGACAGGCTCGACAACGGCAGACGCAGACCGAGCGGCGAATTTCCCGGCAGCAGGTACATCGCGCTCTGGCGGAAGCGCCAGCGGCAGGTCTGCCAGCGCTGGCTTACCAGATTGAATCCGAGCGGCAGGCAATAACCGCGCGGCTTGTTCAATCCCCGCTTGAGAATCTGCGCGAGCGTGCGCTTGGCCTGATCTTCGTGATCGTTGGTCGGCGTTTCATCGAGCGGTAACGCGCCCTGCTGCCACAGCGTGTGAAAGGGGTCTTCGTAGCAGGGGTGAATCGCGCCGCTCGACAACTCGAGCTGCGCGCACACCATTCTCAACAATGCGCGCGCCGCTTCATCCGGCACCGGCTTCGGCGCCGGCAATGGCGAACTACCGCGCCACAGCGGTTCGCCATCCTTGCGCCAGTACAGCGAATACTGCCAGCGCGGCAGCGCTTCGCCGGGATACCACTTACCCTGACCGAAATGCAGTAGCCCTCCTGCAGGCGCGAAATCGGCCTTGAGCTTTTCGGTCAGCGCCATCGCCAACGCGCGTTTGTGCTCGCCGTCGGCCTCGGTGTTCCACTGCGGCGATTGCATGTCGTCGATCGACACGAAGGTCGGCTCGCCACCCATCGTCAGCCGCACATCGTTTTTCTGCAGCAGACCGTCGATGTGTTCGCCGAGCGTGTTGATGTCGCTCCATTCGTGTTCGGTGAATGGTTTGGTGACGCGCGGATCTTCCTTCATCCGCACCACTTCGTTGCTGTATTCGAAGGTGACTTCGCATTTCTCGACGGCGCCGGTAATCGGCGCTGAATCGACCGGCTCCGGCGTGCACGACAGCGGAATATGGCCCTCGGCGGCGAACAGGCCCGAGGTCGGATCGAGCCCGAGCCAGCCCGCGCCCGGCACATACACTTCGACCCAGGCGTGCAGATCGGTGAAGTCGGCCTCGGGACCGCTGGGGCCATCGAGCGATTTCTGGTCCGATCGCAACTGCACCAGATAGCCGGACACGAAGCGCGCGGCGAGACCGAGATGGCGCAGCAACTGCACCAGCAACCATGCCGAATCGCGGCACGAACCGCTGCCGATCGCCAACGTTTCCGCCGGCGTCTGCACGCCGGGCTCGAACCGCACCGTGTAACTGACATCGCGCCAGATGCGCTGATTGATCGCGACCAGAAAATCGATGATCGCTGTATCGGTGCGCGGCACCGCGTCGAGATACGCGGCGAACCGCTGATCCCACTCCTTGGTTTCAAGAAAGGGCGCCAATTGTTTTTTCAGTGCATCGGGATAACTGAACGGAAATTTCTCGGCATAACTCTCGACGAAAAAATCGAACGAGTTGTACGCGGTCATATCCGCGACTAGATCGACATCGACAATGAACTCGTCGGTCTTTTCCGGAAACACCAGCCGCGCCATGTAATTCGAGAACGGGTCTTGAATCCAGTTGAGGAAGTGGTTGGCGGGCCGAACATTCAAGCTATAGCTGATGATCGGTGTACGACAGTGCGGCGCCGGACGCAAACGCACTATTTGCGGGCCGACTTCGATACGGCGATCGTAGCGATAAATCGTGGAATGTCTCAGGCCAACCAAAATACTCATGCCGACTCCTGTTCTGCTTTGATCGCGGCGGTGCGAGCAATGCAGTTTGTGTGCCGTGCGATTTTTCGGAAGTGTTAATTATCGAGGTCGCGACTTCCGAGAGTATCAAGTTCGGAGAGGATAAATGCCGAAGATTTCATTTGTGCGCATCGAAATATTCGGCGTTGCGCGCACGTTGCTCGCTCATCGGATGCGAACGCAGCCAGCCATCGAAATCGTCGTCACGCTGATCACGCCCGGATGCATGCGCGCTTTCGAGTTTGCGGATGATACTGGCAAACCATTTCGAATCGATGTGCTGACGCGCGAGCAAGGCAAAGCCGAAACGATCGGCATCACTTTCGAGATCGCGCGAATGATGTAAATGCGTCAGCAGTGTCGGCGCCGCCACGGCGATATTGCCGAAACTGGAGAGATCGCCGGTGAGCGCGAAAATCATCGCCGCCAAGCCGGAATCGGCAATGATTTTTTGCAGCGCGTGACGTTCGTGCACATGGCCGAGTTCATGCGCGATCACCGCCTGCAATTCGCGATCGTCGCTGGCGAGCTGTACCAGCTCATCGGTGATGACGATGGTGCCATCGGGCAGTGCGAGTGCATTCGCGCCGAGTTTTTTCCATTCGCGAAATTCGAATCGCGACGGCACATTCACCGCAGTCGCGAGCGCGGAAAATTGTTCGCGCAATTGTTGTTGGCGGGCCGGCGTCAGCGTGGTGTCGGTGCCGAGCATTTCGTCGAGCGCAGTCAGAGCACCGGCGCCGATGCGATCGCTCCATGTCTGCGGTACGGCGCGCGCGATTTTCTGCGCGGCATAAGGCAAGCCCCAGATCGCCGCGCTGGCTGTCAACGCGATAATTAAAATTGCCGAGAATGAAATGGCGAGCCAATGCCGTTCGAGCGCGGCGAGTAAATGCCAGCGCTTATCGCTGGCAGCGTTGAACCATTGGTCGAGCAGCGGATCGTCGTCGAGTTCGCACATCGCGCCGTCGGGCAATGTGATTTGTCGCCGCGTGCGGCCGAGACGTGGCGATATTTTTGTGGCTGCGAGCGGCAACGTTAATTCCAAATCGTCACCGACAACGTATAAATGATTGTCAGCGCAACGAAGACGCACTGCGCGACTGCGTGCTGTGCGTCCATCGAAATACTGCGCTGACAATTCGCTCATGACGACGTGCTCACTGACGGCTTGTTCACAATTGTCGGTCTAGAGCGAAAGATCGAAATCGAGAAATTCCGCCGCTTCTTCGCCAATCGCCGATTCATCGCGCGATGCTTGCGCCACAACCTGATCGAGAGCAGCCGGCGTTGTAAGAACACCCGTATTTTCGATGCGATAACGCATCAGGCGCACGCGCGTCCACGGCCATGCGAAACCGGCGGTGAAAATCAGCAGTAATAAATTGGTCAGCAATAACTTGGCGTAACGGCCGGCTTGCAGATCCGATTCGAATTTGAGATTTCCCAGCGTTGCATGCGTGATGGTGGTATTGGTGATATATGAGAAATATGCAGCCTGCGGCAGTACCAGCGCCGAATAGCCAGCCAGCACAATGATGCCCATCGTAATTTTGCCAGCCAAACCGCCGATCGCGGTGCCAATCATCGCGCCGCCGAATATCATGACCGCCATGATCAGGAAAGCCAGCAAACTCAAACCGCTCACACGCAACAATGCTTTAAAAAATTCGCCGGCACTGCCGTCGAATTCGCCCTGCGTGCTGCCGTAATGAAGATTGCGATGTACGAACGCTTTCATCCGCGCCAAATACAGCGGCCATACGGCGATGAATAAAATAAGCGTGCCGATAAACGCGCCGCCATACATCTGCATGAAATTCGGCGGCATCGCTTCGACGCCACCATGCGTCTGCTGATACGCGGCCAGATATAACGAGAACGCCACAAGCGGCAACAGCACCAGATAAAGCAATCCATACGCTTTAACCGCTTGCCAGGTGGTGCCGCTAAAACGAAATGCGATGTTGCGATAGCGCGTATTGCGCGCGCGAAATTTCGCACTGCGCACAATCACCCACGGATAAATCAGCGCAAAAAACGCCGTCACGGCGAGTGCAATTTTAAAATCGATTTTTTGCAATACCGAGCCGCCGACAATCACCACCAACGCCAGCACGCGACCAATCAAAATTTTCACCGGCTGGCCCGTGTAATCGAACGGATGGCCATCGAGCAGGGTGCTGCGATGAAAATATTGTTCGCGCCGCACTTTCGCCCAAGGCGAATAAATGCCGAGCGTAATAATTGTCAGTAGTAGATTGACGATCCAGATGGCGAAGTATTCGCCGCCCTTGCCGGTGAATTCGAAGCGCAGCGATTCGCGTTCATTACCGGTATACAGCGGTTTGATTTCGTCGAGCATAAGAACCTCCTGTTTTGTTGATATGTATTCCTGCTTTTTGCGATCGAGTGATCGCTTATTTTTTCTGTTCGCGTTTTATTGCGATGTTATTTTTTATTGGGCGCACCAGCGAAGGTGCGCGCAAAATCCTTGTTACGGCAACTGCTCAAACTGCTGACGCAATCCGCTGCCCCACGCCTGCCGCAACGAATTGAAATATTCGTCGTTCTCGGCAATGCGTTTGATATTCAGCTCGAAGCTGTCCTCGCGATAGGTCGCCAGATCGATCGGCAAACCCACCGATAAATTCGAACGAATCGTCGAGTCGAATGAGATCAGCGTGCACTTCACGGCCTTCGTTAACTCGGTGTCGTAGTCGACGACGCGATCGATAATCGGTTTGCCGTATTTCACTTCGCCGATCTGGAAATACGCAGTGTCTTCGGTCGCCTCGATGAAATTGCCTTGCGGATAAATATGAAACAGTCGCGGCCGCTCGCCCGCGATCTGACCGCCGAGCAATACATTGAGGCCGAAATCGACGCCGCAGTTCTGCTGGCCCGCCGAGGCGCGTGCAATCACTTCGTTGACCGTATCGCCAACCAGTTGCGCAGCGCCAAACATCGAGCCGACCGTGTACAGATTCTTTTCGTCTTCGTGTTGAGCGCGTTCGCATAAATGGCTGATGACGCTTTGCGCGCTGGCGAGGTTTCCCGACGTCAGCAGCACGATCGAACGCTCGCCGCGACGTTCGAAAACGTGCATTTTGCGGAACGTGGCGAGATGGTCGACGCCGGCATTGGTGCGGGTGTCTGCCGCAAATACCAGCCCTTCGCGTAAACGCATGGCAACACAGTAAGTCATGTTCAACAGCCTGAAGCTAATTTCAAAGGGCCTACACTCTGCCGAGCGCTGCCGGGGTAGTCAAATACGGCTTCTGCTTATGGAAAAGCCGCACATTTATGCTTCGTTACAGTTTTTCGATGAAGCGTGACAATAAATCGAGCTTGGCCGGATCGTCGTCGACGAAGCGAATCACCACTTTCAATACGCCGGCATCGATGCGATTTTCAGCGGCCTGAATACTGTGGACATAGCCGTTCAAACGCGCGACGTCGCCGCCCTCCAGTTCGAAAATTGAAATCACCACCGGCTCAAGAATCGTCGGCACATGCTGCTCGCGCTTGATGATGCCGCTGAGCAATTGCAACGACACATCCTTGATCACGCATTGCGTATTGAAGCTGGCGAAGTGCAATTGCGCCTGACCGCGCGCAACCGTTTTGGCCTTCGCCGCAGCCGGAGCAGGCGCTGTGGGGCGCGGTGCGAATGCGCCGAGCAGTGCGGATTCCGTCGACGACGGCGCGGCGGCCGGCGAGGCGATTTGGGCGGACGGCCGGTTGCCGGTCAGCGCCGCAATGCTGGCGCCGGCGATACCTTGCGTGGTGCCGCTCGATTGAGGCGGCGCGGGGGTTTCCTTGCCGCTGCGGCGCAGCACTTTATTGATCTTGCCGATCAGCATTTCCGGCTTGAACGGCTTACCGAGGTAATCGCTGACGCCGGCCTGCACCGCCTTGACGACGAAATCGCGCTCGCCGCGGCTGCTGACCATGATGAATGGCGTGTCCTTGTGCTGCGGATGCGCGCGCAGCCAGCGCAGAAATTCCTCGCCGCTCATTTCCGGCATCTCCCAATCGCACAGGATCAGGTCGAAACGCTGGGTTTTTAACGTCGTTTGCGCGCGCACCGCGCTGGGGGAATCGGCGATATGGCAGCCGGGATAGGCATCGCGCAGCTGTTTCTTGACCATATCGCGAATGAACGTCGCGTCGTCGACAACAAGAAATTTAAGCGGCTGCATCAGAGACCGAATCCGACCGGTGTGAAAAAAGGGGTCTCGACAGCTTAGTTGACGTTATCGCGACGCGCGACACTGAATTCCGAGGAACAGTCTGTGGATCAGGCCAAAGCGCGCAGGCCGCTGCCCACTTCAAGATAGACCGCCTGCGCGCCGGCTCGCCAGCGCGGCACGGTGCGCAAGGTCTGCTGCCACGCGGCGGATTCGCGATAGCGCAGCAGCCAGCCTTGCAGGTGGCGATAGGCCGAGGTGTCGAACCAGATGCGATCGATTTCGGCGAATGCGTGGATAAACGGCAGCGCGGCAATATCGGCCAGCGTTTCTTCGTCGCCGACCAGGTATTCCTTGCGTGCGAGCCGCGCTTCCAATTGCGCGAGCACGATTTCGGCGTCGGTGCGCCGGCTCTTTATGTGCGGATCGCGCTTGATGATTGCTTCCGCGTACAGCTGTATCGCCGCGTAAAACGGCCCGTCGATGATGCGCACGAGATTTTCGATCGATTGCTGACGCACGCGCACCGACGGCCACAAATCGAGTTGCGGCTTGCGCGCCGACGACCATTGCGCGATCGCGAAACTATCGTCGATCAATTTGCCGCTCGGCAATTGCAGCAGCGGCACTTTATCTACGGCGGTGGGCAGATGCAGCGAATCGACGTCGCGCAGTTCGCAATGGATATTCGCCATCAGCAACGCCAGTCGCGCGCGCATCGAATGCGGGCACGAGTAACTGCTGTACAGGACACACACCGCGGTCACTGCGATCTCCCTTCTATTTGACGGGTGCGTTCTCGCGGGTAAATACCCAGTGTGTCGCATCCGATTGCTGCGGGTTGAAACGGTAGCCGGCCTCGGCAAAATCCTTCAGATCGTTTGCGTCGGTCAGCCGATTTTTAATCGCAAACGCGCTCATCATGCCGCGCGCTTTCTTCGCAAAAAAACTGACGATCTTGTAGCGATCGCCGCTGCGCTCCTTAAATATGAGCGCAACCACCGGTGCCGCCAGCGAATTCGGATGAACGGCCTTGAAATATTCCTCGGAGGCGAGATTGATCAGCACCGGCTTGCGCTGCGCTTGTAGCTCTTCATTCAGCGCGGCGGTGATTCTTTCGCCCCAAAAGCCATACAGATTTTTGCCGCGCGCATTCGCGAGCGTGGTTCCCATTTCCAGGCGATACGGCTGAATCAGATCGAGTGGCTTCAGCACCCCGTACAGACCGGACAAGATACGCAGGTGCTTTTGCGCGAATGTGACATCGCGCGCGCTAAAACTATCGGCATCGAGACCGGTATAGACATCGCCGCGAAATGCGAACAGCGCCTGCTTTGCATTGCGCGATGTGAACGGCAGCGACCAGTTCATATAGCGGCGATGATTCAGCTCGCCGAGATTTTCGCTGATCGACATCAGCTCGCTGATTTGGGCCGGATCGAATTCGCGCAGCCGCTCGATCAATAATTGCGACTCGGCGAGAAATTGCGCTTCGGTAAATTTTTTCGTTGGTGCGGGTGTATCGAAATCCAATGTTTTGGCCGGCGAAACGACAATCAACATGTTCAATCCCGCAACGAAATAATCGGCCACGCTCGCTCGGTCGCCACACGCCGCAACGTATCGTCGGGATCGACCGCTATGGGATGCCCAACCATTTCGAGCAGCGGCAAATCGTTTTGCGAATCGCTATAGAAGCTGGCGGTTTCAATCGCGTAGGGATGTTGCGCGAGCCATTCGCGCAGGCTCGTCACTTTGCCTTCGCGAAAACACGCGGTGCCGATGATTTTGCCGGTGTAACGATCATTGCGAATTTCCGGCTCGGTCGCGAGTAGCGCATCGACACCGAGCGCTGCGCCGATAGGCCGCGTCACGAATGCGTTGGTCGCGGTGATAATCAGCAGGAAATCGCCGCGCGCGCGATGCTCGGCGAGCAGCGCATCGGCTTTCGCGAGGCGCATCGGCGCGATCATCGTATGCATGAAATCATCATGCAGCGCTTTCAGTTCATCGCGCGTGAAGCGCGTCAGCGGTTCGAGCGCAAATGCGAGGTAGGCATGAATATCGAGCGTGCCGTTTTGATATTCGCGGTAGAAGCGATCGTTCGCCTCTGCGTAAACCGTGCGATCGACGATGCCGCGCTGCACTAAAAATTCGCCCCACGCGTGATCGCTATCGCCGCCGAGCAGGGTGTTATCGAGATCGAAAATCGCCAGAGCCAAACCGCATCACTCCAAAAAATTAGTTCAAAAAAATTCGCGAAAAAGAAACACAGGATACCCGCCGGCGCAGGATTGTTCACTTCTCGGCATTTGTGGAACAATACCGTCGAATTCTTTTACGTCCCTTTTCGCACGCTCGTTGTACGTCGCTAAATAAATGTACGTACTTAATCATCGGTACGTGCCCGTACTAATAAAGAGAAGAGAAGCATTTCGTGATCGACACCGATGGCTTTCGTCCCAATGTGGGCATCGTGGTAGCGAATGCGCTAGGCGACGTACTATGGGCGCGGCGCGTCGGTCAGGACGCGTGGCAATTTCCGCAGGGCGGCATCAATCCCGACGAATCGCCCGAAGACGCGTTGTACCGCGAACTCTACGAAGAAATCGGCTTGCTGCCCGAGCATGTCGAATTGCTCGCCTGTACGCGCGGCTGGCTGCGTTACCGTTTGCCGGAACGGCTGGTGCGACGCAACGGCAACGGCCCGCTGTGTATCGGCCAGAAACAGAAATGGTTTCTGCTGCGCATGCTCGCGGACGACGCCAGCGTGTGCATGGAATGCGGCGACAAAGCCGAATTCGATCATTGGCAATGGGTCAGTTATTGGTATCCGCTCGGACAAGTAGTGTCGTTCAAGCGCGAGGTCTATCGGCGCGCGATGAAAGAATTATCGGTGCGCCACAGTAAACTCGTTAGCTATCGCAAGGATGATCGATAGCCCTTTCAGGATGCCGCGATGGAAAGAAAAGCCAGCATGCTCGACTCCTTGCGCAGTATCGTGCAGGACGTCAACGCTGCCGATGACTTGCAAACCGCGCTCGATGCCATCGTCCATCGCGTACGCGAGGTCATGGGCACCGAAGTATGCACGGTGTATCTGCGCGATCCGAATACCGGCCGCTTGGTGTTCATGGCCAACGAAGGTCTCAATCCGGATTTCATCGGCAAAATCAGTCTCGCCGGCGATGAAGGTCTGGTCGGCCAAGTCGCCACCCGCGAAGAACCGCTGAACACCGACGACGCCGAATCGCATCCCTCCTTCTTGTTTTTACCGGGCATCGGCGAGGAACGCTATAGCTCGTTCCTCGGTGTACCGATCATTCACCAGCGCCGCGTGCTCGGCGTATTGGTGGTGCAACAGGTCGAACAGCGTCGCTTCGACGAAAACGAAGAAGCGTTCCTGGTCACCTGCTCCGCGCAGCTCGCGAGCCTGATCGCGCACGCGCAGGCCACCGGCTCGATCACTTCGATTGGCCAACCGGGCAACAAAAAGGGCCCGAGCAGCGTGCGCTTTCAAGGCGTGCCGGGCGCACCCGGCATTGCGATCGGCACTGCCGTGGTCATCTCGCCACCGGCCGATCTGCATTCGGTGCCGCATCGCACCTGCGCCAATCCGGAAATCGAAATCCAGTTTTTCTTCGACTGCCTGGCCGCAGTGCGCAAAGACGTGCAGGACTTGGGCGCCAAGCTGGCATCGCGGCTCGCTCCACAGGAGCAGGCACTGTTCGATGTCTATCTGCGCATGCTCGATGACAACGCGCTCGGCGCCGAAGTGGTCGAGCTGATTCGCCAGGGCGAATGGGCGCAGGGCGCGTTGAGCCAAGTCGTGCTCGCGCACGTGCGCACATTCGAAACGATGGACGATCTGTACCTGAAGGAACGTTCGGTCGACGTCAAAGATCTCGGTCGACGTATCCTCGCGTATTTGCAGGCCGCAAACACGAATCCGGTCACTTATCCGGATAAAACGATTCTGGTCGGCGAAGAGCTGACTGCCTCAATGCTCGGCGAAGTGCCGAAAGAAAAACTGATCGGCCTGCTGTCGGTACAGGGTTCGAGTAACTCGCACGTCGCGATTCTCGCGCGCGCGATGGGCATCCCGACGGTGATGGGCTGCCTCGATCTGCCGTTTACGCAGGTGGAAGGCGCCGAACTGATTCTCGATGGCTACAACGGCAGCGTGTTCTACAACGCGCCGGCGGAACTGCGCGCGCAATTTCAGGCGCTGTATAAAGAAGAACAGCAGATCTCGAAAGGGCTCGAAAAGCTGCGCGATCTGCCGTGCGAAACCACCGACGGCCATCGCATCCCGTTATGGGTCAATACCGGCTTGATGGCCGATGTCGTGCGTTCGCTCGAGCGCGGCGCCGAGGGTGTCGGCCTGTATCGCACCGAAGTACCATTTTTATTACGCGATCGTTTTCCGAGCGAAGAGGAGCAGCGCGTCATTTATCGTCAGCAGCTCGAACCCTTCGCGCCGCTGCCGGTAACGATGCGCACGCTCGACATCGGCGGCGATAAATCGCTGCCGTATTTCCCGATCGAAGAGGCTAATCCGTTCCTCGGCTGGCGCGGCATTCGCGTGACGCTCGATCACCCGGAAATTTTCCTGGTGCAAGTGCGGGCGATGATGAAGGCGAGCAAGGGCCTGAATAATTTGCGCATCATGTTGCCGATGATCAGCAATGTGACCGAAGTCGACGATGCGCTCGAATTGATCCATCGCGCGCACGAAGAGTTACTCGAAGAAGGTTTGCAGCTCGAATTGCCGCCAATCGGCGTCATGGTTGAAGTACCTTCGGCGGTGTATCAGGCGCAGGCACTGGCGAAGCGCGTCAGCTTTCTCTCGGTCGGCTCGAACGATTTGACGCAGTACCTGCTCGCGGTCGATCGCAACAATGCGCGCGTCGCCGAGTTGTATCACGCATACCACCCCGCGGTATTGCAGGCATTGCGCCAGGTGGCCGACGCCGGCCATGCCGAAGGCAAGCACGTCAGCATTTGCGGCGAGCTGGCTGGTGATCCGCTGGCGGCGGTGTTATTGCTGGCGATGGGCTACGACATGCTGTCGATGAACGCGACCAACCTACCGAAAGTGAAATCGGTGATTCGCAAAATTAAACTACACGATGCGAAAGAACTGCTCGATCGCGTCATGCAGATGGACAGCGCGTTGCAGATTCGCGATTTTCTCGAAGAAGAGCTCACGGCGGCCGGTGTCATTCATCTACGTGCGCCGCCCGCCTCTGCCTACAAATCGTAAATTCAGCGAATCGTTTTCGAAACGCCGTGCAAATGCACGGCGTTTTGTATTTTGGGAATTTGAAATTAATTAATCGAAAATTTTCCCGGGATTCATCACGCAGTTCGGATCGAACGCCGCTTTGATCTGCTTCATCAACGCAATTTCTTCGAGACTGCGCCCGTATTGCAGATAATCTTTTTTCAACAAACCGACGCCATGCTCCGCCGACACGCTGCCCTGATAGCGCTGCACAATATCGAACACCCATTGCGACACGTGATGGCAGCGCTGATGGAAATCCGCAACGCTGAGCGCATCGGGTTTCAGGATATTCAAATGCAGGTTGCCATCGCCGATATGACCGAACCAGACGATTTCAAAATCCGGATACTCGCGCTGTACCACCGCATCTACTTCTTCAATAAACGGCGGAATTTTTGAAATCACTGTCGCGATATCGTTTTTGTATGGCGTCCAGCGCGATAACGTTTCGGAAATATCCTCGCGCAACCGCCATAAATTATTTAGCTGCTCGATGCTCTGGCTCATCACGCCATCGACAACCCAGCCCTGCTCGACGCAATGCTCGAACAACTCCATCGCCTGCGCTTCGACTTCATCGTTAAGTTTTTCGAATTCGAGCAGCGCATAAAAAGCGGCCGGTGTTTCGAACGGAACCTGCAAGCCGCTATGCGCAACGACTTTTGCCAGCGCCTTATCGGAGAAAAATTCGAACGCGGTCAGATCGAGTTTATTTTGGAATGCGTGCAGCACATCCATGATGTTCGCGAATGCCGGTACACCGAGCACGAGCGCGGTCAATCCGACCGGCGGGCGCGTCAAACGCACCGTCGCTTCGACGATAAAACCGAGCGTACCTTCCGCGCCGATAAATAATTGACGCAGATCGTAACCGGCGTTGTTTTTAATCAGGCCGCGATTCAAATCGATGATGTCGCCGTTGCCGGTTACCACTTTCAAGCCGGCAATCCAATCGCGCGTCATGCCGTAGCGAATGACTTTAATGCCGCCGGCGTTCGTCGATATATTGCCGCCGATCTGCGACGAACCTGCCGAGGCGAAATCGACCGGATAGTACAAATCCTGCGCTTCGGCGAATTGCTGCAATTGTTCGGTGATGACACCGGCCTCGCACACGACGGTGCGATCGAGTGCATTGAAATCGGAAATCGTATTCATGTAATCGAATGCGACAACCACTTCGCCCCGTGTTGCGACTGCGCCGCCGCTGAGGCCGGTGCGCCCGCCCGACGGCACTAGCGCGAAACGTTCGGCATTCGCCAGCCGCACGATCGCCTGCACGTGTTCGACCGTGCGCGGAAACACGATCGCACTGGGTGCTGGCGGGAATGCTTTGGTCCAATCGCGACCGAAGCGCTGTAAATCATCGGCATCGGTGGTGACTTTATCGGCGCCGACAATAGCGGCGAGCTGCGCGAGAATCGAACTTTCCAACATGCAAACCCCTGTAACGAATTGAGGCAACCACCGTAAACAGGCGGGCAAAAAACGGCCGCCATGATAACATAGCGCCCCTTTTTCCCCTGTCCGTAAATCTTCAGCTCGACCGCAATTCCCGCTGGTCACGGACATGTCGAATCGTTATTCGCTTTAACTGACTGACTTATCGTTTAACTGGAGCAGCCCATGGCCAAGACCTCGCTCGACAAAAGCAAGATCAAGTTTTTATTGCTGGAAGGCGTCAGCCAGACCGCGATCGACACGCTGAAGGCTGCGGGCTACTCGAACATCGATTTTCACAAAAAAGCATTGCCCGACGCGGAATTAAAAGAAGCGATTCGCAACGCGCACTTCGTCGGCATTCGCTCACGCACGCAGCTGACACGCGAGGTATTCGCCGCCGCGGACAAGCTGATTGCCGTCGGCTGCTTTTGCATCGGCACCAATCAGGTCGATCTGCGCGCCGCGACCGAACATGGCGTCGCGGTATTCAACGCGCCGTATTCGAACACACGCTCGGTTGCCGAACTGGTCATCGCCGAAGCGATTCTGTTGCTGCGCCGCGTCGCCGAAAAAAATGCGGCCGCGCATCGCGGCGAGTGGCTGAAGTCCGCCGATGGCGCGTACGAAATTCTCGGCAAAACGCTCGGCATCATAGGCTACTGCAGCATCCGC
>CBFHCK010000007.1:0-17183 GCA_965653955.1 uncultured Spongiibacteraceae bacterium | reverse complement strand
GCGATGCTGGTTATGTCGTTCGTGCTGCTGCTGGTGATCAATGCGTTGCAGGCGTGGACGCGACGGCGTGCAGGGGCGTTGTAAAACATATTCGCAGGGGTCGCGATATTCCCGAAGTTGTTTGGGACACGCGGCAAGTACATCCATGTAGCTCGTCAGCGACATCCGTGTCGCTGACGGTCCCGAACAACTTCGGGAACATCGCTTCTCAGCATCGAGCAAGATGCATAGAACAAAGCGGATAGAGATATGAGTTCATCGTTAGTTGTTCATCGAACTGCAACGCCTTTACAAACGAAGACGAATTGGGTGCAGCTATCGCTCACCGTCGCCGCACTCATGGTAATCGGATTATTTTTGTTGTTACCGCTGATTACCGTGTTGGTGGAAGGGCTGCGCAAAGGCGTGGATGTTTACACTGCCGCGCTGGTCGATCCCGATACGTTATCGGCAATTAAATTGACGCTGCTGGTCGCGGCAATCGCAGTGCCGTTGAACACCGTTTTCGGTGTCGCGGCGGCGTGGACGATCGCGCGTTTTGAATTCGTCGGCAAAAATATTTTGCTGACTTTGATCGATTTACCGTTCTCGGTCTCGCCGGTTATCGCCGGTCTGATTTACGTATTGATTTTTGGCGCACAGGGCTGGTTCGGTTCATGGTTGATGGATCACGACATCAAAATCCTGTTCGCTGTGCCGGGCCTTGTGCTCGCGACATTGTTTGTGACGTTTCCATTCGTCGCGCGCGAGTTGATTCCGCTGATGCAGGAGCAAGGGCGCGATGAAGAAGAAGCTGCGCTTTCGCTTGGTGCCAGCGGCTGGCAGATGTTTTTTAAAATCACGCTGCCGAATATCAAATGGGCGCTGCTATATGGCGTGATTCTTTGTAATGCGCGTGCGATGGGCGAATTCGGCGCGGTGTCGGTCGTTTCCGGTCACATACGCGGCTTAACCAACACATTGCCGTTGCACGTTGAAATTCTCTACAACGAGTATGCATTCGCTGCATCGTTTGCCGTGGCCTCGCTGCTGGCATTGCTGGCAGTTGCGACGCTGATTTTGAAAAGTATTTTGGAATGGAAGCAGGAACAGGACCGCAGCGTCGCCACTCGTGCCGCAGCGCAGAAATAACGGCATATCGGCGATTGTCGATTCGTCAATCGAAGACCGCCACGCGAACAGGTGTGAAATGAGTATCCAAGTAAAAAATATCAGCAAAAAATTTGGCGATTTCGTTGCGCTGAACAATGTCAGTCTACAAATTCCCGAAGGCGAATTAATTGCATTGCTCGGCCCATCCGGCTGCGGGAAAACGTCGTTGCTGCGCATCATCGCCGGATTGGAACAACCCGATTCCGGTCACGTGCTGCTGAACGGCGCTGACCGCACCGGCGATCATGTGCGTGAGCGCGAAATCGGTTTTGTGTTCCAGCATTACGCGCTGTTTCGCCACATGACGGTATTCGACAATATCGCGTTCGGGCTGCGCGTTAAAAAACGCGATGAACGACCGAGCGAACAACAGATTAAAAAGAAAGTCACCGATCTGCTGAAGCTGGTACAACTCGATTGGCTCGCCGATCGCTTTCCCGATCAATTATCCGGCGGACAGCGCCAGCGCATTGCATTGGCGCGCGCGTTGGCGGTTGAACCGAAAGTACTGCTGCTCGACGAGCCGTTCGGCGCGCTCGATGCGAATGTGCGCAAGGAATTGCGTCGCTGGTTGCGTCGATTGCATGAGGAATTGCACGTCACCAGTATTTTCGTTACGCACGATCAGGAGGAGGCGATGGAAGTGTCGAGCCGTATCGTGCTGATGAATAAGGGCTTGATCGAACAGGTTGGCACGCCCGCGGAAGTGTACGAACAACCGAGCAGTCCATTCGTGTCGCGTTTCCTCGGTGACGTGAATATTTTTCACGGGCGCGTCGAACAGGGTTGGCTCGATCTCGACGGCTGGCGCGTGCCGGCGCCGCCGGAAACTGCGCACGGCGAAAGATTGGCTGCGTATGTGCGACCGCACGACGTCGAGTTGGCGCTCGAAGGCGAAGCGCATGCGCCGCAGGCGCGCGTGTTGCACGTCAACCACGGTGGCTCGGTGTATAAGCTCGAACTCGACATGCTCGATCACTCAGGTAAAGCGATCGAAGTGGAAATTTCGCGCCGCGAGTTTCTTGAATTGAATGTCCAGCCTGGCGACAGTGTCTATATCAAACTGGCGAACTCGAAATTTTATCCGACGGCGCCAGCCGAAATCTCACCAGTACCTGAGCAGGTCACACCGTTACTCAATCTCCAGTCGCAGATAACGAATGGCTAAATAAACCTCGCGCAAAAAGCACAGCAGACCGAAGATCAACGACAACATCGCGCTGACGAACAGCAGTGCGATAATCGGTGCAATACGAACCGCCATCGATTCGCCGATAAATAACAGCGCGATTAGCGTACATATCAATAACGCGCAGATCGTGCAGAGGCTGATCGACCAGTACGTCAGCCGCGCACGCACGGCCAATCGACGCAGCTCGAGATGTATTTCTTTATGTTTGGTGGCCGGTGTTTGCGGTAGCTCTGCTTCAAGCTTACGAGCCCGGTCAACCACGCGGCTGACGCGTCCCGACAGTACGCCGAGAATTGCACCGACGCCGGTCAATAAGAATACGGGTGCAACCGAGATTTGAATCAAATGCGAAATTGATACGAGGGTAGTGTCGGCAAGCATGAAAAGTCTCGTTGTGGTTTTATGTTCGACAGTGATGGGTAAGCGTATTAATCGGTACGTGTTAAGTATGTCGCTGCAATGAACCCCGTTGTTGATCGCGGCACGTTTCGGCTGGAAACTCGAATTCGATCGTCGTGTGCGCGAGCGCATACGGCACAAGCAATTCGTGAATTTGCTGTTTCAGCGCGAGCTGCGCACCGGCTTCCAATTCGGCTCTCAGCACGATATGCACCGTCAGCACATGGTGCTGACCGTCGAGCGACCACATATGTAAGTGATGAACGTCGTCGACAGCATTGAGGTGTCGCAGCTGCGTGCGAATCGTTTCGGTCAATCCATCGGCGGGCGCCTTCTGCAGAAATAAGCGTAGCGTATCGCGCAGATTGAAAACGACGTTATACAAAATAAACAAGGTGAAACCGATGCTGAGCAGCGGATCGATGATATTCCAGCCGGTGAAATGAATCGCTACGCTGGCGATCAATACGGCCACCCAGCCGAGTACGTCTTCGAGTAAATGCCAGCTCAACACTTTTTCGTTTTGCGTATGGCCGCCGCGCAAGCGCAAAGCGGCGATGCCGTTCACGGCAATACCGAGAAGGGCAAGCCAGAACATGCCCTGCACGTGCGGTGGCTGCGGTTCCCATAACCGGGGCACCGCATTGAACAGAATGACAACCGAACCGCCGATCAACGTAAGACCGATAACCAGCGCGCTCAGCAGTGACAATCGCCGATAGCCATAAGTGTATGCATCGTTCGGGCTGCGTTGCGACATCCTGCTCGCGAGCCAGCCAAAGCCGATTGCCAATGTATCGCCGAGATCGTGAATCGCATCCGACAGAATCGCGACGCTATTCGTCAGCACACCGCCGATAAGCTCGATGATCGTAAAAATTAAATTCAACCAGAATGCGAAACCGATACGCTGGCTTTCGGCGTGGCCATGTGAATGAGAGTGCCGGTGGCTATCGTGATAGTGAGTCATGGCATGAATCGAGTAAGAAGAGGCGTTATTCTGGCAAATCCTTCGGCCGTTGTGCATCGAATCTTTTAGCGCTTAAGATTCATGTCAATCCGTGGCTACGCCACCTGCCGACGATCGACGCGACTATGAGTAAAGATTCGATTTTCGACAATCTCCCCGATGTGCGCGATGGCCTCAATCGTAAAGAGCGAGCGATCCTCTATTGCCTGCAACAAACGCAACGGGAACTCGGCGGCCGCAATGTGCCGACGATAATGTTGTACGGCCGCGTTTGTGAATTGGTGGATATCAGCCCGGAAGAATTTCAGACAATTCTTTCGCGGTTTGTTGGGATGACGAAGTTGTCGTCGGATGAAAATTCTGAGCCATCCGCCCTAATTGAGAAGTAATAGAGATAATTTCTGAATACTGGAGTTTTTCAATGAAAAAAAATCGTTTCGATTTAAGCGGACGCATCGCACTAGTGACGGGTGCATCAAGTGGCTTTGGCGAGCAATTTAGTAAGGTGCTCGCTGAAGCTGGCGCAGAGGTCATCGCTTGCGCGCGCCGTGTCGATCGTCTGCAGGATCTGGTGAAGAAAATCGAAGCTGCGGGTGGGCGTGCGCATGCGATTGAAATGGATGTAACCGATGTGGCGAGCGTCGATAGTGCGTTCATGCAAATCGATCGTATCGCGCCGGCGGTGGATATTCTGGTTAACAATGCGGGTATTAGCGTGCCCGGTTTGTTCGTCAAAACCAGTGAAAATGATTGGGATCAGCAGATCGAAACGAACTTGAAATCGGTATGGCGGATTTCGCGCCGCGTGGTCGATCGCATGCGCGCATACCCGTTGGAAAGTTCATCGGCAAGCAGTCGCAGCATAATCAATATCGCGTCGATTCTCGGATTGGCGCCAGGGAAAGCCTTATCGTTGTATGCAATTTCCAAAGCCGGCGTGGTGCAGTTGACGAAAAACATGGCGCTCGAATTAGCGCGCGACAATATACGCGTCAATGCGTTGTGCCCTGGCTATTTCAAAACCGAATTGAATGGCGAGTTTTTCGAAACCGATAAGGGCCGCGAATTTATCGCACGCACTCTGGCGAAGCGTTGGGGTGAGATGGAGGAAATCTCTGGACCGCTGCTCTTGCTAGCGAGCGATGCTGGTTCGTTTATTAACGGTACGACGTTGACGGTAGATGGCGGGCATATGGTGGACGCGCTTTAGAATTTAAGCGCATCCACGGCGGCGAATACTCAGTATGTTTCGCCGCGCATGTATTGCTCCAATTGGATGATCATCGCTTTCTGATCTTCGATTGTGTTTTTCACGACATCGCCGATTGAAATCAGTCCGACCAGCTCGTTGTTTTCCAACACGGGTAAATGACGAATATGTTTGTTAGTCATTAGCTCCATGCAATATTCCAGCGTATCGCTAGGGCCTACGCAAACAAGATCGGCGGTCATGACATCTTCGACCGGCGTATTCCGAGACGAGCGATCCATCAGCGCAATTTTTCTGGCGTAATCGCGTTCACTGAATATTCCCACCAGTTTTCCGCTGTCCAGCACCAGTACTGCGCCGACTCTCTTATCGGCCATTAGTCTAAGTGCATCTACAACGATTAATCCCGGTTCGACGCTATAAACCATCGCGTCTTTTTTGGAATTCAGTATGTCTCGTACGTTTTTCATGTCTCTCTCCCTACACTTCTTTTTATTTTCGGTAATTGGATGAGGCGCCCAATAGGGTGTTTTGTTGTGCTGGCATCCAGCTGAAACAGGAATATCACGAAACGAGGCTAATTTCCAAGCCCCGTAGGAGTATTCGAGAAACCCGCGACAAATTCGTTAGGCGAATGGTTTCAGTTGGGTTTCGAGCGGAAGTTCGGTGGTGTTTTTAACCTCGGTGACGGCGATGTGCGAGTGCATTTCGCGAATCTGCGCCATCGTCAGTAAATGCTCGCGAATGAATTGCTCGTAGTGTCTAACGTCGCGCGTGATTATTTTCAGCATGTAGTCCCACATTCCGGTCATCGTGTAGCACTCCAGAATTTCGGGAAATTGCTGAATCGAACGTTCGAATTGCTCCACCTGATCGCGCGCATGCGAAGCCAAATTGACCGTGGCGAATACGATCACTTCCATGCCAAGTTTTTCGCGATTCAGCAGTGCGACGCGGCGCTGAATCAATCCCATTTGTTCGATGTGATTAATGCGTCGCCAACACGGCGATTGCGAAAGATTCAACTGCTCGGCTATTGCGGTCGAGGTTAGGCTCGCGTCCTGCTGCAATAATCGCAAAATGGCGATGTCCTTGGAGCTGAGATCGGTGGCCGCCATGGTTTTCTCGCTATTTTTATTCGTAACTTTCGTTCTGATCGAGTGGGCTATGCGTTGAGTATAGGTTTCGTGCAACAAATAACATAAAAATTTCGAGCTATAGCCGCTAGCATTTTTAGCAGAGAAAACGAGGAGGCATATCCATGGCTCTCCACTCTGCAGCAAGCGGCACCGACTCCAATGGCGATCCTGCTGTTAATAACTTGGCTCGCAAGGGCGTGTCTCTCGACGATAAATACGTCCTCGATTCGACCCGCGCATATCTTTCCGGAATCGAAGCGCTGGTGAGATTGCCAATCCTTCAGCATCAGCGTGATACGGAACGCGGATTAAGCACGGCTGGGTTTATTTCGGGCTATCGCGGCTCGCCACTGGCGGGTCTTGATCAAACGCTATGGAAAGCCCGACCGTTCTTGCAGCAACACCATATTCATTTCCAGCCCGGCATTAATGAGGATCTTGCCGCTACTGCGGTTTGGGGATCGCAGCAGGTCAACATTTTCGAGGGCGCGCGCTACGACGGCGTTTTCGCGATGTGGTACGGCAAAGGCCCCGGCGTCGATAGAAGTATGGATGCGATCAAACATGCGAATGCCTTCGGTACATCGCGTTACGGTGGCGTACTCGCAGTCGCCGGCGACGATCACGGCGCGAAGTCTTCCTCGCTACCGCATCAATCCGAGCACATGTTTATCGCGGCATCGATTCCGGTGTTGAATCCAGCGAGTGTGCAAGAGGTACTCGATCTCGGCATTTATGGATGGGAGTTGTCGCGCTATTGCGGATGTTGGGTCGCCTTAAAGGCGGTGACCGATAACATGGATGCCGCAATTGCGGCAGATATCGATCCGCATCGCGTTCAGATAATAACGCCCGATCAATTCGCACTGCCGGCCGATGGCATACACGCGCGTTGGCCGGATAAACCACTGGAACAGGAATACCGTTTAAACAAATTCAAGATTTACGCCGCGCGCGAATTTGCGCGCGTAAATAATCTGAATCGCATTGTGCTCGATTGTGAGCGACCCCGACTCGGAATCATCACCACCGGCAAAGCGTATCTCGACGTGATGCAGGCGCTTGAAGACTTGGGCATCGACGAGAATGAGGCGCGCCGTATTGGGCTGCGCATTTATAAACTCGGTATGAGTTGGCCGCTCGAACCGCTGATGACGCACGCGTTTGCGCGCGGGCTGGAGGAAATTCTTGTCGTCGAGGAAAAACGTTCGATAGTGGAGGATCAATTAACCAGTCAGCTCTATAACTGGCCGGTGGCTGAGCGGCCGCGCGTCGTCGGCGAGTTCGATGAGCACGGCAACGATTTACTGCCGAATTACGGCGAGTTGTCGCCGGCGCTGGTTGCGGAAGTCATCGCCGGACGCATCGGTCGATTCTTTACTAGTGCGACGATCGAAAAGCGGCTGCAATTTCTGCGCAATAAAGAACGCACGCTGCATGAACACGCGAGCATCATCGAACGCGTTCCTCATTATTGCTCCGGTTGTCCGCATAACACGTCGACGCGCGTCCCGGATGGCAGTCGCGCTATTGGCGGTATCGGTTGTCACTACATGGCGACATGGATGCCCGATCGGAACACACTGACGTTCACACAGATGGGCGGTGAAGGTGTGCCGTGGGTGGGGCAGGCACCGTTCACCGATACCGCGCACGTATTTCAGAATCTCGGCGACGGTACGTATTTCCATTCGGGGATTCTCGCGATTCGGCAAACTATCGCGGCCGGCGTGAATATCACTTACAAAATTCTTCACAACGATGCGGTTGCAATGACCGGCGGTCAAAAACTCGATGGCGATTTAAGTCTGGAGCGATTGATTTATCAATTGCGCGGCGAGGGCGTTAAACGCATCGCGGTGGTCTCGGATTACCCCGACGAAATTAAATTGCAAAAATTTTCGGGACTGACTATCGATAGCCGAAAAAAACTCGATGCGATTCAACGCGAGCTGCGCGAGCTTCCCGGTACAACGGTGCTGATATACCGTCAGACCTGCGCGGCGGAAAAACGCCGACGCAAAAAACGCGGTGCAATGGCGACCCTACCGAAGCGCGTGTTTATCAATGCCGAGGTTTGCGAAGGCTGTGGCGATTGCAGCAAAACATCGAATTGTTTATCGGTAGTGCCATTACCGACCGAACTGGGTCGCAAACGTCGTATCGATCAGGATTCATGTAATCAGGATTTCAGTTGCGTCGATGGTTTCTGCCCATCATTCGTTACCGTACACGGTGGCGAATTGTCCCGCCCCGCTGTGAATAATTCGGCAATACCCGCGCTGCCGGAACCGGCGATGCCGTCGCTGGAAGTGCCATGGAATATTGTCGTTGCCGGCGTCGGCGGTACCGGCGTGCTGACCAGCGCGGCGCTGATTGCCATGGCGGCGTTCATCGAAGGCAAAGGCTGCGCCACGATGAATCAAACCGGCCTCGCGCAGAAATTCGGCGCGGTGGTCAGTCATGTGCGCATCGCGCGCGAGCAACAGCAAATCAAATCGGTGCGCATTGCCGAAGGCGATGCCGACGTATTGCTCGGTTGCGATTTGGTGGTGGCTGCATCGCGCACCGCACTCGAATGTGTAAACAGTGAGCGTTCGTTCGGGGTAATCAATGAAGCTATGCAGCCGACTTCGGAATTCGTATTTAATCCCGATGCAAAAATGCCAGACAAGGAATTGCGCGAAGCGATCGATGCGGAGATCGGAAGCGATCTTCTCGGTGCGTCGAAAACCCGATACGTCGATGCGACAGAGTTAGCACGGGCGTTATTGGGTAGCAGCGCATACGCGAACTTGTTATTACTGGGTTGTGCCTATCAGTGCGGATTTCTGCCGGTATCGAGCGAAGCAGTGGTGCAGGCGATCGAACTGAATGGCGTCGAAGTCGACACGAATATCGCGGCGTTCAACTGGGGCCGTTATGCGATGGTTGACTGCGCCGCGGTGCGAGCCGTTGCAAATCTCCCGGCAGAACCATGGCAGCCATTACGAGATCTCGACGAAATTATCGCCGATCGTCGCGCGCGGTTGATCGATTACCAAAATGACGATTACGCACAGCTGTATATCGAGCGCGTCGAGCAAGTGCGTCGACGCGAGCGCGCGTTATTGCGCGATGGCGATTTTTCTCTGACAAAAACGGTGGCGCACAATCTTTATCGTTTGATGGCGTACAAGGATGAATATGAAGTAGCGCGGCTTTTTGCGAATGATAAATTCCGTCAGCAGGTGCAGGAGACTTTTCGCGGTGACTTTAAATTGCAATTCCATTTGTCTCCGCCACTATTCGCACGTATCGATCCGGCCACCGGTCGTCCGCGCAAATATGCAATGCCGGGTTGGATGCTGAATGTATTCCATGCTCTCGCGAAGTTGAAATCGCTGCGCGGCACGGTGTTCGATCCATTCGGCTATTCGCACGAACGTCGCTGCGAACGCGCCTGGATCGATCGTTACAACACGATGTTGCAGCGTGTGCTGCCGCAACTGACGCGCGATAATCTTCCGCTGGCTATAAAGCTCGCGGCGTTGCCGGAAAAAATTCGGGGTTATGGCCCGATCAAACTGGAAAGTATGCAACACGCTGAGGCCCGCGAACGCGAGCTGCTGGGCTTATTCGAACACGACCCTGGTCCTGAGGTCGTAAAAATATTCGATCGAGCTGCGTAAATTTTTTCTAATTTTTTACGAAAGATGAATTTTTTTGGTATCGGCGATTGGCTTGCGTTTAGGTAGTGCAGTTTGCAATTGAGCAAGTGTCAATTCTGCGGTATGACGATAGGTCGTTAGCTTGCCGCCATAAATCGTGACAATCCTTGCATTGCCGGTATTGAAGGGTTCGATCACGCTTTCGCGCGCACGGTTAAAAGCGCGCTCGGTACCTGTCGGCAATACGCGCACACCGGCGAATCGATCGAGCACATCCAGAGATGTATGTGCAAGATGCGGGAAATAGCGATGCACAGTTTCCAATAAATAGGAAACTTCATGGTCGGAGGGTGTGGAATCAGCGTGATGCACTTCGGTTTCGGTGGTACCGATTAACGTTTTGCCTTGCCACGGCATCGCAAAAATTACGCGGCCATCGCGCGGAGCCTCAAGATAAAAAATGCCACCGAGGTGAGAGTGCGGCAGCACGATATGCGAGCCTTTCACCAGGCTGATGGTACGTGGCTCGGGCGCAGGCGAGCAGCGTTGCAGTGTGTCATTCACCCATGGCCCGGTGGCGTTCACTATCGTAATGGCGCTGCAATTCCACATTTTTCCGGACGATTGCAGTTGCAAAGTAAAACCGGCATCCGATTTTTTCGCGCCGACAAATTGGCAATGCTCGATACAGCGCGCGCCGAGATGTTCTGCCGACGCCACTACCGCGCGCGTTAATGCCGCATCGTCAGTTTGGCCATCCCAATATTGAAACACCGCCTGCAAATCATTTTGCAGCAGCCCGCCGAGCGCGCCCCATTCGTGTCGCGGTACGCTGCGAAAACGCGCATGCCGCGCAAAACCGGTCAGCAATGCGTACAGACTTAATCCGATGCGAATCTGCCATGGCCGGCGGCGCGTCTGTTTATAAATCGGAATATAAAACGGCACCGGCTCGACTAGCGTGGGCGCATTGCGAAAAAGCCGCTGTCGCTCGCGCAAGCTGTGATAAACCAGACTGAACTGCGCGCTTTCGAGGTAACGTAACCCGCCGTGGATTAATTTGCTCGATGCACGCGAGGTGGCACTGGCCCATTGCTCGCGTTCGATTAACAGCGTGCGATACCCGGCAGCTGCTGCTGCCTGTGCGACCCCTGCGCCATGAATGCCACCGCCAATGACGGCTACTTCGAATAATTCGTTTTCTGCTGTAATCATCGCGGCTTTTTCAAATTCATTTCGTTCAACAGTCATCAGGATGTCTGCAACATTTCGCCGACATTGAAGGTCTCGCATTTCGTCACGCCGCGCGCGAGCAATTTTTCCGCGGTTGTTACATCGGGGACTTCGTAAACTACCAATGAGTAGGGAATTGCGTGCAGATCGCCGTGCGGCAATTGCTCGATATCGCAGAACACCACAGCGGGCTGCATTTGCGTGAGTGTAGCGCTCTCGATTTCTTCCCACGTGTTCAGTACGGGTCCGATGCGCTGCCAGCCGCGCGCCTGGGCAAATTGCAGAAATGTAAACGCGAAACTAATGAGGGTGCAGCGCGCGCGAATCGGCTCGATCAATGGCGCGATGGCATCGAACACAATCGCGTTGCCGAATACCTGTAATGCTTCTTCTTTGACTTCGAGGAACAGATGCGCCTCGGGAAAATTTTCAAATAAGGCGACGACATCGGCTAATTCGGCAATGGCGGTGCCGATAAAGTGATCGCCAAATCGATCCGGTTCGTAGGCGCGAAACTGGCGCAATTGTTGCGACGTAAATTGATGAATTTCGCCGTTGACGTTGCATAGCCGATTGAGTGTGCGATCGTGAAAAAGTATCGGCACATGATCGGCGCTTAATTGCACATCGATTTCGATATTTGTTGCGCCCGCATTCAACGCGCCTTCGATCGCCGGCAAGGTGTTTTCCGGAAATCGTTGCCGCCAGCCGCGATGCGCCACCAGGTATTCTGCGTCCATAAATCGATTCCTATGGATGTTGCCCGAAGTGTAAGTCGGGCCGTTGTATTGATGGAAACCAAACGTTATGTTGATGCCCATAGTTACTTATGTTGATACTTATAGCGACTTAGATTGCCGCCATAGTTATCGCACGTCGATGCTCAAGTCCACTGTTCGCTGGTGAGAGAAACATGATGCGTTATTGTCCGCAATGCCGCGCCGAATTAGTCGAGCGCGAGATCGATAACAAAAAGCGTCGCGCCTGCGCAAACGATTGCGGTTTCGTGCACTGGGACAATCCGACCCCCGTCGTCGCAGCCATTGTCGAATACGAGGGCAAGGTGTTGTTGGCGCGCAATGCGAAATGGCCAGAGGGCTGGTTCTCGCTGATCAGCGGTTTTCTCGAGCGTAACGAAACACCGGAAGAATCCGTACTGCGCGAGGTGCAGGAAGAACTCGGTCTCGATGGCGAAATTGTTCGCTTCGTCGGTAATTACGCGTATCCGGAAGAGAACCAATTGCTGGTGATCTTTCATGTAAAAGCGCGCGGCACTATTCAGCTCAATGAGGAGCTGGTGGAATACCGTTTACTAGCGCATGAAGACGTTGTGCCGTGGGCGCAGGGAACCGGTCATGCGCTGCGCGATTGGCTTGAACAGCGTAACGAGAAGCTACAACAAGAGCAGCTGTAACAAGAGCGGAACAGGCAACAGTACAAATCCAACAAGGAACAGTAATGACGAAAAATCAGTTGTGGGAACAAATTGCCGCGCTATTGGCCATCGGCATATTGATCGGTGGTTGCGCGCTGATTCTTGCGCCATTCGCGCCCGCGTTGTTGTGGGCCGCCATCGTCTCCTATACGACCTGGGGAATTTTTACGCGCTTGACCGAAGCGCTGCGCGGTCGCAAGACACTCGCCGCGACGCTGCTGGTCGCTTTGATGCTGGTGCTGATCGTATTGCCGTTGATCTACGCGATGATCGCTTTTGCCGCGCAGGCCAACGAGTTGTACACCTATATCAATGCGCAATTGCAGATCGGGCTGCCGACATTGCCGAACTGGATCGCCAAAGCGCCGTTGATCGGGCCGTTCGTTGAGGAGCGCTGGATTGCTTTAGGCGCGGGCGATGCGGAAGTGCAGCAGCAGGTGAAGTCGGCGCTGCTATGGAGCAGTTCATTCTTGCTGAATATGGGCAAGGCCGCAGGCCAGGGCTTTGGAGTGTTGTTGCTCAGCTGCGTGCTGGTGCTGTTTTTTTATCTCGGTGGCGAGCGCGCGCGTTTCTGGCTCGAAGGCTCGCTGTTTCATATCGCCGGCAATCGCGGTGTTGAATTACTGCATGTCGCAGCGACCACGGTGAAAAGCGTGGTGTTTGGTGTGCTGGGTACAGCGGTGGTACAGGGCACATTGGCAGCAATCGGTTTTGCCATCGCCGGCGTGCCGATGGTGCTCGCACTCGGGCTTGGCAGCGCGTTGCTATCGTTAGTGCCTATTGGTCCGGTGGTGTTATGGGCGCCGGCTGCCGTCTGGTTGTTTCATGAGGGCCAACTGGGTTGGGCGATTTTCCTGGTGCTATGGGGTTCCGTCGTGGTGGGCTTGGCGGACAACGTGGTTAAGCCGCTGTTGATCGGCAAGGGCGCGGATCTGCCGTTCCTGATGGTGATGCTCGGCGTATTGGGCGGCGCGATGAGTTTCGGGCTGCTCGGTGTTTTTCTCGGTCCAACCTTTCTCGCGGTGGGTTTTGCCGTGCTGCGCGATTGGGTTGAGACGCGCACCATCGTGCATGCAGGCGGAAATCAACGCTGAATAGTGTTCAGTGTTTCGGCCACCTGTTGCGCGAGTTGTGCGAACAGCTCGCTGTAGGCAGTGGCCAGTGAACCGTTGCCAACTCCCGCTACCGTTGTGCTGAAGCGCTGTTGTTGTGTTTTCAGCATGCGGGCGTTTTTCAAATCCTCCAGCGACCACGTTACATCGAGTATTGCGCTATTCCCGACTTTATCGAGATCGATGACGTCCATACGTAATGCATAGTCGGGCGTGAGGTTTTGACGCCACGGAAAATTGCGCGTTTGCGCACCCGTTAATGCGCTGAGATTTTGCACCAGTACACGCTGGATCGAAGGTTCGAGCGGCTCGCCCCAGCGCTCGTTATTGTCGATGCGCAAATTGCCGCTGCCATCGTGCGTGACGATCTGCGGCCGCTGCAGAAATTGCGCGACATGCACAGGTCCGACGCCGATGCTGAAATTCTGCGCGGCCACATCTGCCGTTTTCGCCGTCGGCATCAGCAAATAATGCTGCGGTTCGCTGCTGCGAAATCCCGAGCACGCGCTCAACATCAGCATCATGCCCATCGTTACCAAAGAACGGCGCACGATAGCGTTCATTTTGTCTCCTTGCCGTAAATCAGCGATTCGGGTTGTTGTTCCAGCGTGTCCGACAACCGGCGCAATTGCTCGGCCGCGCCGGTCACACTATTCGCTGCATTTTCGATGCGATACAACAACGGCGAATCTTCCGACGTTAGATATGTCGTGTTCGCAGTGGTTTGTTGCAACGCTGCCGATGTCTGTTGCAGCGATGTCATCGTGGCATCGAGCTTGGTGATCATCTGCGGCAACATGCTGTTCAACTGCTGCACGGTTTCGTCGCTATGTTGCGCGAGCGGAACCAGCGCAGAACCGATTTTATCGGCTTGCAAATGCACCGCATCGGCCGATGTGCGCACAGAAATTAACGTTTGGTTGGTGTTCTCCACCAGATTTTGCAGGCCCTTGTCGTTGACGAAGCTGTTGATGCCATCGACGATCTGCTGCAAATTTTCGCCGAGCTTGTTGAGATCGATTGATTCGAGATCGCGAGTCAGCTGTTCGAGATCGGTGGGAATGGTTGGAATCTGTCGATAATCGGTCGGTACATCGTGAATACGCGCGATTTTATCGGGATGAAAATCGACATCGACGTAAAGCAGGCCGGTCAGCAAGCTCTGTACTTTCAGTTGCGCACGCAGGCCGCGTTTGATCAGCTCATCGATGAACTCTTTGCGGCGCATGGAATTGTCTTCGCGTTCGAGCGCATGCGGATCGATCTCGACGGTGACATTGTTGAATACGTCGAGCGATTTGTTGTACATGCGCGCTTTGATATTGACGACTTCGCCAATCTTGACGCCTTTAATGGTGACCGGGGCGCCAACGCTTAATCCTTTGATCGAGGTGTTGTAGACGAGCACGTAACGCTCATGCTTACTGAACCAGTTGCCACCGCTGAAGAACAGCACAAGAACAAATGTCAGCAGGAAGGTGCCGACGATGAAACCTCCAACCACGACGGGATTGGCATTCCGGCTCATGATGATTCTCCGTGAACTGACGCGGCGTCGAGATCGCCGCGCGCGAGAAAGCGGCGCACGACATCGTGTTCGCTGTGATGAAGCAGCTCGCGTGGATCGCCGTAATCGAGCTGCGTTTTGCTGTCGGCATCGAGATAGACCGAATTGGTCGCAATCGTAAAAATACTTGCGAGTTCGTGCGTGACGATCACCACCGTACTGCCCATCGATTCCTGAATCTGCATGATAAGTTCATCGAGCCGTTGGGAGCTGAGCGGATCGAGCCCCGCCGATGGTTCGTCGAAAAATAACAATTCGGGATCGAGCGCAATTGCGCGGGCCAGCGCTGCGCGTTTTTGCATGCCGCCGCTGATCGCCGACGGATAGTAATCCTCGAATCCCGCGAGTCCGACCAGCGCCAGTTTGTACGCGATGGTGTCGCGAATCTCGTCGGGCGTTAATTGAGTGTACTGCTGCAGCGGAACGGCAACATTTTCGGCCAGCGTTAAATCGCTGAACAGGCCGCCGCGCTGGTACGTGATGCCCCATTGGCGGCGTATCGCAATCTGCTGTTCCGGCGCTGCTGCAAAAAAATCTTCGCCGTTAATCAGAATATTGCCAGCGGCAGGTTGTTGCAGACCGATCATATGTTTCAGCAACGTGGATTTTCCGCAACCGCTGCCGCCCATGATCACGAATACATCGCCACGATAAATCGAAAAATTCAAATCGTGCTGAATCAGCCGATCGCCATAGCGCATCGTCACGCCGCACACTTCGATGTGCGCATCGCGCTTGGAATCAGATGCCGAGTTTGTCATACAGAATATTCAGTCCCGCATCGGCTACAACCAGATAAACGATGGCATGCACAACCGCACGCGTGGTGGCATTACCGACCGCGGCGGAGCTGCGCCCGCTCTGCAAGCCGGCCTGACAACCGGCAATGGCGATCAGCGCACCGAACACAATGCTTTTGAACAAGCCGCTGCCGATATCACCGAAATCGACAGCGTTGCGGGCTTGATGAATGAACATCGTGCTGGTCACATCCATTCCGGTGGCCACTATGCCGCCGCCGATCATGCCGATCACATCGGCGAAAATGCACAACAGCGGCATCACCGCAATTAGTGCCAGCATGCGCGGCAACACGAGATATTCGATTGGAGAAATACCGAGCGTGGTGATCGCATCGATTTCTTCGTTCGCCTGCATCGCACCGAGCTGCGCGGCATAGGCCGCACCGGTGCGCCCGGCCATAATCACGGCAGTCATCAGCGCACCCATTTCCCGCACCGTGCCGATCGCGACCAAGTTGGCGACATACACCTCGGCGCCGAATTGTCGCAGCTGCACCGAGCCGAGGTACGCAAGAATCATCCCCACCAGCACGCTGATCAGCGCGACGATACCAAGCGCTCGCGGCCCGCATTGTTCGGCGAAATAAATGACATCGCGCAGCCGCGTATTGGCGCGACCGCGCACCAGGTTCGATAGCGCCAAGGCAATCGCACCGATGAAACCGAGAAAGCTTCCGACATCGCGCATGCGCTGATGGAAGAAAGTCGTGATGCGTTCCGATAGCGGTGTTTTTTTTGGTGGCGTGCCGCCCAATGGCTTGACCGCCATCGCAAGGCCAAGCAATTTCCGCATGCCATCGGGGAGCGCATCGACATCGAGCGCGATATCGTGTTCGTCGCAGTGGCGTGCGAGCTGAAACAGTCGCGGCATGCATTGACTGTCCCAGGCAAACCGATCGCCCGGTTCGATGCGCCACTCGCGGCTTTTAGTTTGTGTGAGGGCCTTGGTTAATTCGCTGAGCGACGGCAGCTTTGCATCGCCCTGCCAAGCGCCATGCAGCTGCAATATCGCACGCGCATCGCTGCTATCCACTGTGAATGTGGGAGCGAGTTCGGATGTGGCTCTTGCGCTGACGGTTTCCATATCGCTAATTCTGGGCACGCGGTTATGGTGGGCTAGCTTCTATCGAAACACGAAATGTCTCACGAAGGAAATAGGGCTTTAGTCATATCAGATTGAAGTTCGCTGGTAATGAAGGAAGTCGACAGTGGAAATTTATATTTAGGAAGGGAGAAAAGCGGGCCCTTGAGCCCGCGTAGCACTAGCGCTGATTTAATGTTTGCAACGACGGCGCAAACATAGAAGCGTCAACACACCGCC
>CBFHCK010000006.1:0-17682 GCA_965653955.1 uncultured Spongiibacteraceae bacterium | reverse complement strand
ATTTTTTCGCAAGTCGATTTCGAAATGGCGGAGCCGTCGCTGTCGATCGCCGGTCCGCCGGGAAATATTGCAATCGATGATTTTCATGCCTCCGATGCAACGCGCGGCTTTATTCGCGGCGCCGTGATCGGCGAGGCGATCGAACCGACGCCGCTCGGCGTCGCGTTAAAAGCGGGTAATTATTTCGGCAATGCCAAGCGTGCGTGGGGCAAGCCGCTGCGCGAATATCTCGGCAAATTTCCATATATCGGCGGCATGATTTCAATTGGCGAGGATTTGCCGGTGGCGAGCAATCGCGTCGATATCGATCCCGATCACCGCGATGCGGCGGGCATTCCATTGCCGCGTATTACGCACAAACGCCATGCTAACGATCTCGCTATGGCGCGCTATTTCGAACAGCGCCAAATTGATATTGCATTGGCGGGCGGCGCCAAAAAAGCGTGGGCAACCGATTATTCGAAATACAGCACGGAATCCGGGCACATCATGGGTACTTGCCGCATGGGCGACGACCCGAAAACCTCGGTGCTGAATCGCTGGTGTCGTACGCACGATATCGAGAATCTATGGGTGGTCGATGGCAGTTTCTTTCCCACCTCGGGCGGTTACAACCCGACGCTGACGATTTTCGCTAATGCGTATCGCGTGGCGGATTACTTCATTCGTCAGGTTAAACGGCAGCAGGTGCGCTGATGAATCGAATACCGATGAAAGATATGACTCGGCGCGATTTCACGCGCTTCTGCGGCGGAGCATTTGCAGCGGCATTAATGGCGCGTCCACAAACGCTGTTGGCAGTCGAGCAGAGTAGTGCGCCATTAACGTTAAATATCGAGCAATGGCAGACCGTTGCAGCGATGTGCAATCAGATTCTGCCGACAATCGATGGATTGGGTGCGAACGAAGCGAATTGCGTGAATTTCATCGACAAAGCGCTCGCGCATGAAGAGAAAAAATCGCTGGCGTTGTATCAACGCGGTCTGCAAATCACCGATGCCTTTGCGCAAACGCGCTGGCAAAAATCCTTTGCTGCGTTGAATGACGCGCAACAAATTCAAACGCTGGAAATGCTCGAAGATGGCGTATTGCCGGAATGGTCGAGTGTCGACCAACAGACGTGGTTTGCGACGCTGCGGTTTCATACTTTATTAGGTTTTGCTGCGGCGCCGCGATTTGGCGGCAATCAAAATCTCGCCGGCTGGCGTGCAATGAATTTCCCTGGCCATGTACATGAGATGGGCGGCCTCAGCGATGCGCAGGTCGAAGGTGTCGAGCCGATTCCGATTCATTTTCCGCATTGAATTAGCCAAGCGGTTATCTGAGGTTGATGCTTGCGTCGATGAGGCGGGAACCAGTGCATGAGTTGGCGCTTGAATTAGCGCAGCTGGCTGTCCTTGCTGCCGCGCCGATTGTAGCCGCTGAAGTTTTCTAATTCGTCGTCGGCTATTTCCTGACATTTCACACAAAGACGAACGCCCGGTACCGCTTGCTGACGCGCTAGCGGTATCGCTGCTTCGCATTCTTCGCAATGCGTCAAACTCGGCCCGCTATTCAAGCGGCTGCGTGCGCGCTTGATCGCATCCTCTATCGTTGCATCGATTTGATCTTGCACCGCGCCTTCGCGCGCCCAACCGGTTGCCATCGTTGCTCTCCCGTTCGTCAATAGAGTTGAACTATTTCCAATGGTTATTGGACGCCAACTATCCGCAAATAGTTCGTTTCGGTAAGAATCGTTACGCAACGTTTATTTTATAGGTCGCTTGTCCGAAATCGTTTAGACTCGCTTATCCAAC
Organism: uncultured Spongiibacteraceae bacterium; assembly: GCA_965653955.1. Classification (GTDB taxonomy): domain Bacteria; phylum Pseudomonadota; class Gammaproteobacteria; order Pseudomonadales; family CAMLJR01; genus CAMLJR01. The sequence continues at coordinate 15,886 of CBFHCK010000006.1, read as the reverse complement.
TTTAACAAGGAGAAGCGCAATGCCGGGCTTGACGAACTTCAGCGGTAAAAAAATATTGGTCACCGGGCTGACTGGGCAGGTGGCGTTTCCGGTGGCTAAAGCGCTGGCGAATGCAAACGAAGTGTGGGGCGCAGCGCGTTTCGGCGATGCCGAGCGGCGCGCCGAGCTTGAACACAGCGGAATTCGCTGTGTCGCAATCGATCTTGCGAATCCAGACTTTAGCGAACTCCCGAACGATTTCGACTACGTACTGAATTTCGCCGTTTACAAAGGCGCGGCGGAGAATTTTGACGAAGATATTCGCGGCAATGCCGAAGCGGTCGGGTTATTGATGAGCCATTGTCGAAAGGCGAAAGCATTTCTGCATTGTTCGACGACCGGTGTCTACGAATACGCGGGCCACAAATTATTGAGTGAAGCCGATGAGCTCGGCGATAACCATCGCGTGTTCATGAAGACCTACAGCATCAGCAAGATTTGCGCGGAAGCGGTGGTGCGTTTTGCGGCGCGCGAATTCAATCTGCCGACGATCATCTGCCGTCTGAATGTGCCGTACGGCGACAATGGCGGCTGGCCGTATTTTCATTTGATGATGATGAAAAATAATTCGCCGATTCCCGTGCACTCGGATAAACCCAATCTATTCACGCTGATTCATGAGCAGGACATTATCGATAGCGTTCCGGCATTGCTGAATGCAGCGGATGTGCCGGCGAAAATCGTCAACTGGGCCGCGAATGAAACCGTCAGTATCGAAGAATGGTGCGCGTATATGGGCGAGCTGACTGGCACGCAGCCGCAATTTTTGTACACGGAGCAAACGCTCGGCAGCGTGGCGGTTAGCAATGCCGAATTGCAGAAAATCGCCGGGCCTACGAAAGTGTATTGGAAGGACGGCTTACGCCGAATGATAGAAAGTAAAAATCCGGAATGGCTGGTGTAACAGAAAAGGTCGAAAGAAGAGTTCGAGAAAATAACACCGGAAATAATTCGCGGGGCCGAAGCCCCGCGAATCTTGGATTACCGCACACCAATCTCGTATTAAATATTTATACGAACAGACCTGCTTCCAGTTCTCGCGATTTTTCATCGGGAATCGGAAATTCCTTGATGTGATGTACGCCGTTCACACCTTGTTGATGTGTCGCTGCATTGGCGCGGGTGTCATAGAACTGTTTGTACCAGCGGCGTACCAGTGCGAACGGGCCATCGCTTTGCAGTTGAATGATGCGAATCGCCGGACGCTTGTGTGCCCATACGCTGAAATCTGCGGCAAATGCATCGAGCGCTCCGGCCTGAACCTGCTTCGCCATTGCCTTATCGGCTTCGGTTGCCACTGCGTTGGTCGAACGGGTGATACAGCCGTGCCAAACCTGCGATACGCCATCGTCGACCGGTGTATTCGCGATCAATTCGTAGGTCAGCGTTGGGCCGAATTGTTGCTTCGACAACAGCACGCCGGGGCCGGTGTACCACGTCGTCGTATTCAGGATGCAGTTATATTTCTGCATGAAACCGCCCTGACGTTGAATCACCAGATGATCGCGGAATTCGTTTTCGAAAAACTCGCACGGCGCGCCGTGGGTCGGGCCGAGATGCTGCATGTCGGCCATGTTGTCGAGAATTTCCTGCGGGTGAATGTTCAGCGTGCCGAGGTGATCGAGTTCCCAGCGTACCCAGGACGGATCGTCCCACTCGGGCAGATAGGGCGGTTCGTATTCGGGCGCGCCGCCTTCTGGATCGAACCACATCATGATGCAACCCATCACTTCGCGGACTTCGTAACTTTTCAGTACCGCCGAACGCGGGATCGGGCCGTCATGGCCAGGGATGTCGTTGCACTTGCCATCGACGCCGAAGCGCCAGCCGTGATACGGGCAGCGAATCGAATCGCCTTCGATCTGCTTGTGGTTCTTTACGATCACGCAGGATTTGCTTTCGGCCAAGTGGGTACCCATGTGCGGGCAATACGCATCGAGCAGAACTGGCTTGCCGCTCTCACCGCGATACAGCGCGAAATCCTGACCGAAAAAGTGCAGGCCTTTCGGATCGGCGCCGAGTTCGCTTGCCTCGGCGATGATGAACCAGCCGCGCGGAAAGGTGTTCGGACCTAACGAGTAGTCAGCTGCTTTAGCCATGGATAGGCGCTCCTCTGATGAAGTGGGGCTAGTTATTAGTGGGGCGAATTATAGTCATCCAGATCAGCGCTTGCCCCATCTGATCGGACGACCGATTACAAAATAGTTTCCCCGTATTTTCCGGTGTTTATCGTTGCGGTGCCAGCCTGCATCACTAGGCCCGCATAAACTGTCTGATCAAACCGACACAGGGACGCTGAATAATTTTTTGCACGCGCACCGGTAGCTGCAGCGGATGCAAAATCATTTTCACCAGCATCGGCGGGTTGATGCTATTTACCACCAGCGCTCGTGCATCGGCGCTGATTTTGGCGAACGCTGCCGAATCGATCGTTACGTTCGGATATTTGCAGTGAAAAACGTGGCGCAATGCGCAATCGGCATCTTCATTGCGTAATTCCGCCAAGCGACGCACCACGGCCCGATACACCGGCCAGCGCCCGTGATGGCTGTCAGCGCTGAATTGATTGAAGTAACGGCAGAAATATTTGTAGTGGCGTACCTCGTCGGCTTGAATCAGTGCGGTCAGCTGCTTCAGTACCGGTTCGTCGGTGTAATCGCGCAGTGCGCGATACAGCGTCGCCGTGCCGGTCTCGATTACGCTGCGTGCGAGCAATTCGAGCGCGGGAATTTCTTCGAGCGCATCGACCACGCAATACCGTGAATATTCCGTGAGGAAATTTTCGTAAGTCGACGACCAATCGAATTCCGGCCACACCGATTCGACATAACGGCGCAACGCGCGCCCGTGCTGTAATTCTTCCGGCTCCCACTGATTCCGCAGCCAATCGCCGACTTCGCCGCCGTCGAAATAATTCAGCAGCACATGCGTATATAAATCGGATCCGCTTTCCACCAGTGATGCGCTTGCCAGCACGAAAAACAACGGTTCGTTATTGCGTACTCGGCTTTTATCGATATCCGCATACTGCAGCTCATCCATATTCCAGGGCAGGGAAACATACGACATGGCCGGCTCCGTCATTGGCGTGCATGGCAGCGTTCGAGAAATTCGCGGATCAGTGGTAAAGCCTGATCCAGATGGGTCTCCAGCAACCAGTGGCCGGCGCCCTCAATCATATGTAAATCGGCATGGGGTAAATCGCGCCGGTAAGCAGTGGCGGATGCAGGTGGCATGTAGCCGTCTTCCGGTCCCCAGGCGATTAATGTCGGCGGTTGATGCTCGCGCAGATAGCTTTGGTAACGCGGGAACCATTCGATGTTGGCTTCAAGCTTTTCCATTAATCCAACCGCAATTTTTCGTCGGATCGACGTGTTCATTAATGGCCAGTGCAATTTCCATAAATCCGGGGGAACCCGTGCAGCGACTTCGGCGGACACTTCGCCGATAAACTCCGCTTTAAATCCTTCTTCGCTGACGGCTTCTTCCAAAGGCCGATGCGTTTCCGGTGTTTTGTCCGCCCACCATGCTTTGATGGTCTCGTATTTAGGCCCGAGCGCATCCTCATAGATGTCGCCATTTTGGATAATCAACGCGGCGACGCGTTGCGGATAAGCGATGGCATGGCGCAAGCCGATCTGCGAGCCGTAGTCATGAAGCCACAGCGCGTAACGAGTCAGCCTTAACTCATCCGCGACCGATGCCAGCACTTGCGCGTATGCATCGAAGTCGTAGCCGAACGATGCGAGGTCGGGCGTATCGCTGTAGCCGAATCCAGGCCAGTCGAAAGCGATCGTTCGCCATTTGTCGGCTAGTGCCGGCATTAATCGACGAAATTGAAACGACGAACACGGATAGCCGTGCGGCAGAAGAAGAACGGGCGCATCGCAAGGGCCGGCTTCTCGAACGAACAATTGCAGCCCGTCAACGCGAATATAACGATGTTTGATCGAACATCCTTCCATCGAAACGCGCTCCTCAAATGCATCGATTCATCGGCGCCGGAATTCATTACATGAGCGGCGGCGATCGGATATGAACACTGAGGAATTGACTGCGATAGCGCTGATTAGTTTAAGCAATGCGGTGTGAATTATTTATTTACCGCGAATCATTTATGCCTGTCGCGATAGTGTTTAGGCGTCAGCCCTGTTGCTTTTGCAAATGCCACACCAAAGCTGGTCGGGCTCGAAAAGCCCAGTCGGAATGCAATTTCTTTCAGCGCGAGATCGGTATCGACGAGCAAGCTTTTCGCCTTCAGCAATCGAGTTTCTTTCACATAATCGCTGATCGCCGTGCCGGTACTTTCCCGGAATGCGCGCCGCAAATGGCGCGAACTGATTTCGCATAATTGCGCCAATCGTTCAACGCTGGGCGTGGGCTCAATCATGCTTTCGACATAATCGGTAATACGGCGTAACTGCCATGCGGCGAGTTTGCCTTGTGCGGAATGCTGCGGTTGTTGCCGTTGGTGCAGATAGCGGACGAATTCGACGGCGATCAGTTTACTCAACGATTGGGTAATCACATCGCTGCCGGGCTCGCGCTCGCTGACTTCGCTCGCGAGCCGATACAGGTCGCGCTTGATTGCCGGCGATTGCACATTCAGACCGGCTTCGATTTCAGCATCGCTCCATGTATTGCCGTGACCGGTAATTTTGCTGAACGCTGCGGGTTCATAGCTGCATACGAACCGACGGAAATTGCCGCCGCTACCGCGTCCATACGTGACGATACCGGCGGGCGCGAAAATCACGTCGCCGACGTCGATCCACGCGTGCATTTCGCCGCTGCTGTTTTCAAAACGGCATTCCGAATACGCAGCGCGCGGCGACAAACCCAGGCTCAGCGTGTGGCTGGTGCGCTCCATTTTTCCTTCGAACGGCGAGCCATACGCATAGTCGCGCACTTCGGCACACATACCGTCGACGGCGATGCTGGCGATGACTGTGTATGCAGCATTGGGCATGGTTACTCGATCCACTCGCAATATGTTTATGAACGGTCGATTTTGAGCGTACGAATCGTATCTGGTCGCGTCAAGGCGGGTGGGTATGCCGAATAGGGCGGTGAAATATAACGATGTCCGCTCAGAAAGATACTTTTCGGATGCTATCCGCACATCGATGGTTAAGATGATTTGTACGGTTAATTGAACGTCTTTTGTTATCGAAGGCTTTTTGTCATCGACGATAGTCGGACACGGAAAAATAATATGTCTCCACAGTTCGATGTGTTGATTCGCGGCGGCACGGTCGTCGACGGCAGCGGCGCAGAGCCGATCGTTTGCGATGTGGCGATCAAAAACGGTCGCATCGCCGCATTGGGCAAAAATCTCGGTTCGGCAAGCGAAACGATCGACGCCACCGGCATGCTGGTCACGCCGGGCTTTGTCGATGTGCACACGCATTACGATGGCCAGGCGACTTGGGAAAACCGGCTGGTACCGTCATCGGCGCACGGCGTTACCACGGCGGTCATCGGTAATTGCGGCGTCGGCTTTGCGCCGTGCAAACCGCATCAGCGCGAATTGCTGATCAACTTGATGGAGGGCGTCGAAGACATTCCGCACCAGGTGCTGGTCGAAGGGCTGCCGTGGAGTTGGGAAACCTATCCCGAATATCTGGCGCTGCTTGGCTCGCGCGAGTACGACATGGATATCGCCAGCTACGTTCCGCACGCAGCGCTGCGCGTATACGTGATGGGGCAGCGCGGTGTCGATCGCGAACTGGCCACCGAGGACGACATCGAGCAGATGGCGCGCATCGTGCGCGAAGCGATGGATGCCGGTGCACTCGGCTTCGCGACGTCGAAAATGCTATTGCACCGATCCAGCGATGGCACGCCGATTCCAACACTCGCTGCGGGCGAGGATGAATTACTAGCGCTCGCGATGGCATTGAAAGCGGCGGGCAAGGGTGTGATTCAGATGGTCGGCGATCTACACGATCAACTCGGCGCGACCGCGCAAATGCGCCGCCTGGCCGAACAATCCGGCCGGCCGCTGACGTTCTCGACCGGCACCTCGAATCGTAGCCCGGCGATGTGGCCGCAATTGCTCGACATCATCGAAGCCGCGAATCGCGATGGTGTGCAGATGAAAGCGCAGGTGTTACCGCGTGCAATCGGCATGTTGCTGAGCCACGAGCTGACAATGAATCCGTTTTACACGACCTCGACGTATCGCGAGCTCGCCGCGCTTCCGCTCGATACGAAACTGGCGGCGTTGCGCAAACCTGAGGTGCGCGCGCAGATACTCGCCGAACCGGTCGATCCGAATCCGACCAATGCGCTAGGTATGCTAGTGCGCGATTTCGAATTCATGTTCGAACTCGGCGATCCGCCGAACTACGAACCGTTACCTGAACACAGCATCGCGGCGCGCGCAAAACGCAAGGGAATTACGCCCGAAGAGTACGCTTACGATTTGATGCTCGAAGGCGAGCGCGGCAAACCACTGTATCTGGCAATGGCGAATTATCCGCACGGTAGTCTCGACGACGTTCAGCAGATGCTGAGTCATCCCGATGTGATTCCCGGCCTCGGCGATGGCGGCGCCCATTGCGGCATTATCTGCGATGGCAGTTATCCGACTTTCATGTTGACGCACTGGGTGCGGGATCGCAGTCGCGGCGAAAAATTTGCGTTGCCGAAAGTGGTGAAATGGCTGACGAACGATGCCGCGAATGCCGTCAGCTTGCGCGATCGCGGATTGCTTGCGCCGGGTTACAAGGCCGATATCAACGTAATCGATTTCGACAAACTCACGTTGCGTGCGCCGGATATTGTTTACGACATGCCCGCGAATGGGCGGCGTCTGGTGCAGCGCGCCGACGGTTACGTGGCAACGCTGCTCAATGGTGTCGTTGTGTATCGCAACGGCGAGCATACCGGCGAGTTACCGGGTCGTTTGGTGCGCGGGCCGCAGCAACATCCTGTTCAATAGTTCGCTCTTGATAGTTATCAGCGGACCAGTTTTGCGAGGAAAAAATAATGAACGCTAAAAACGAAGTTCCCTATTTGTTAAGAGGCGTCACGCCAATCGGTACCGACAGTAGCATGTTGGTCAGTTCGTCGAAATATCTGAATCATCCGCGTTTGCGCGAGTGGATTGCGATGATCTGTCTGCGCCGCAATGGTCCGGATTTTCCGGCGCAGGCGGAAATGTATGAATTCATCGGCATTTTGAATGAAATTCGCGACTTCGATTACATCGAACATTTGTTCACCGAAGAGCGCAAGAAAAATTCAGTGCTGGATGCATGGTTCAACGAATGGCATCTGTCGAAATTCGAGGAAGATGATTTCAAACATTACGAGCCGGGCACGCTGGGCAGTATTGTGTATCGCGAAATCGTCGCAAAAAATTACGATCTGAATATTTACAAAATGCCCGAGCCGAAAACGCAGTTGGAATATTTCAGTACACGAGCGGGGCAGACGCACGATCTCGAACATATCGTCACCGGCGGCGGCATCGATTACATGGGCGAGCTGGTGCCGTATTGGTATCGGATTACCAATCAGTTCAAACATCTGAGTGTCGAACTCGCCGGCGAATTATCGGTGATGTATCTGCTCGGCTCGTTGCGCTATACCGTGCGCACGATGCTGCACTACCCGCAATGCTGGCCGACCTGCCAGGACGCGATCGAGCGCGGTATGCGCGTAGGCCGCGAATCGGGGCCGGTGTTTCTGGCGAAGTATGAAGATGTGATGCATTTGCCGCTCGAAGAGGCACGCAAGGCGATCGGCATTGCCGGCGTCGTCGAGCGCGATACCTCCGAGATGTCTTGGGAGTGGGCCGAATTAAAAAAATAAAAAATTAACGTGGGAGATTTCATGATGGCATTTATAACGAAACCCATTGCGCCATTCGGTCTTGAACTCGATATTGACTTGCGCAAGCCGATGAGCGCGAGCGAGCAGCGCACGTTTCGCGATTTGTTTTATGAAAACAGTCTGTTCGTATTTCGCCATCAGAAGCTGAACATCGACGAACAGGAGCGCGTGCTCGGTTATCTCGGCAAAGTGCTGAAAGCACAGGGCGAATATCGAATGATTTCGACCGACGGTAATCTCGGCGCCGGCGCGCTCGCGTATCACTCGGATTTATCGTTTACCGAAGAGCCATTCAAAGTTATCTCGCTGCACGCCGTCGACGTCAACGACGGTCAAACGCATACCGATTTCGCCAACGGTATTCGCTCATTGGAAAATATGCCGCTCGCGTTGCGCGAAAAAGTTGAAGGCCACACCGCGCTGGCGAGCATTAATATTCACCAATCCAAACGCGAGCTGCCGTTCAATCCACCATCGATTCTGCCGCAGGTCACGCGGCCGGCTATTATTCCGCATCCCGAAACCGGCAAGCCGATTCTGTATGTCAGCGAATTGCAGACGGCGCGCATCGATGGTTATTCGCAGCACGACAGCGACGCGCTTATCGTGGAATTATTTGCGCATTTATATGCGGACAATAATGTGTACCAGCACCGCTGGTACAACGGCGATCTGGTGATTTGGGACAACATTGCGCTGCAACACGCGCGCGGCGATATGACAGGCTGCATACCGCGCGTGCTGCAACGCGTCTGTGTGGCCGACAAAACATTTTTCGAGTTGTGCCCGCAATTCGATCTCGAAGATCCGCGAATTAAAGCGTGGGCAGCCGGAGAATTGCTCGAAGTCTAACGTTGTCGCGCAATGGATTGCGCAGCCCGGCCTCTAGATTTAAGCGTTATCGCACGATCAATATTCAATCGCGTTCCATTTAGTCTTTCCATTCGATTTCTTGCGTCCGCAATAAGTGATTGACTCACGCAATCGCTTCAACCTACTATTTAATGCGATTGCATTAAATAGGAATTAACGAGGCATCCATGACGTTTCCCGCCGGTTTTCACAACAAATATGGTCAATGGGCGTTGGTTACCGGCGCATCGTCGGGTATCGGCCAATCGTTCGCGCGATTACTGGCAAAACAAGGTTTTTGTTTGATTCTGGTAGCGCGGCGAGCGGATCGGTTGGTCGCGTTACAGGCCGAATTGCTGCGCGAGCATGGTGCTAAATGCGAAGTGCTCATCGAAGATTTGTCCGATCCTGCCGCGATCGAGCGCATTGTCGCCGTCGCTGAAAAATTCGATGTCGGCCTCGTCGTCAGCAACGCCGGCTTTGGTTTGAAAGGCGAGTTCACCAGTCATTCGGCGGCGCAACTCGATGCAATGATGAATGTGAATGCGCGTGCGCCGATGCAGTTAATCCATGCACTGCTCCCGAAACTACGCGCGCGCAGCACGAGCGGCATCATCATCACCGGCTCGCAGGAAGGCGAATCGCCATTTCCGTGGTCCAGCGCTTATGCGGCAACCAAAGCATTTGTGCACGGTTTCGGTTTGAGTTTGTATGGCGAATTGCGGGGCACAGGCGTCGATGTACTGGTGCTGGCGCCGGGCTCAACCGATACCGAATCGCCCATTGCACAAGGTTTTAATCGCGACGATCTGTTGGGCCTGATGTCGCCGGACGAAGTGGCGCGACAGGCGCTAGTCAGTCTCGGTTCGAAACCACTGCATATTCCTGCTTGGTACAACAAATTAATAGTGGGAATGATGCGCGCATTGCCGCGTCGTTGGGCTATCGCGCTGGCCGGAAAGAGCATGGCGACATTTCTCGCAAAAAGCGGTCATCCGGTAAAAAGCTGATTCGCATTTCAATAAAACCAATTCGTGTTCACCACCGATAAATGACGTAGGGAAAGCAATGGGCAATACGATTCGCATCGAAGATCTTGCGCAACCGAAGTTAAATGAAGAGCAGCGCGCCGCACTCGCGTATGGCGAAACGCTGAACATCGATTTCAGCGAAGAAGCCATTTTAAATGCGGCGCGCGAACGTACGGGACTCGATGATTTCGGCAGCGATGATTTTCGCGAGCGTCTCGCCATTCTGCGGGAAGAGTGGGGGGGTAATACGTCTTCGTACGGTTTGAACCGTATGGTATTGCAGAGCTATCTGATTCGTTATGCAGCCAACCGCCTGCTGATTCGCGACACATTTAAACGGCATCCGGAAATCCACGATGAAAAAATCGAGCAGCCGATTATCGTGCTCGGATTGCCGCGTTCGGGTACCACGCATCTGGTGAACCTGTTGGCGGCGGATCAACGGTTTCATTCGCTGCCGTTATGGGAGTCGTACGAGCCGGTACCGAATCCGAACGAACAGCCGTTGCCCGACGGTACCGATCCGCGTTATGCGCGTTGCGCGGATGCGTGGGAGCGCATGCAGCAGGGCATGCCGTTGCTCGCCGCGATGCATCCGATGAATCCTGAGCATATCCACGAAGAACTCGAATTGATGGGGCCGGATTTTGCGTCGTACAACTTCGAATGGTTGTCGATGTCCGAGCGCTGGCGCGATCACTACTACAACACCGACCAAACGCCGCATTACGAATACATGCGCGATGTGTTGAAACTGCTGCAATGGCAGCGCGGCACGAACAAACGCTGGGTGCTGAAATGCCCGCAGCATCTGGAACAAATTCCTGTTTTGATGAAAGTATTTCCGGATGCGACGGTAGCGATTACGCATCGCGATCCGGTCGCGGTAATTCAATCCGCGGTGACGATGGTGGCGTATGGCGAACGCGTGCGTCACAAAACCATCGATATGAAATACATCGTCAATTACTGGTCCGATCGCATTGAGCATTTGCTGCGCGCTTGCGTGAACGATCGTGCGGTGGCTCCGGTTAACAAGAGCGTCGATGTGTTGTTCCATGAATTCATGGCGAACGATATGGCAATCGTCGAGCAGATTTATGCGAAGGCCGGCTTGGAATTCAATGCAACGGCACGCGCGCAGATCGATCAATTCGTCAAGGATCATCCGCGCGGAAAAGAAGGGCGCGTCATTTACGATTTGAAGAATGATTTTGGTGTCGATCCGGCCGTTCTGCGCCAACGCTTCAAATTCTATTTCGATCAGTTTCCCGTTCGCGCGGAAAACTAGCTGCGAAAAATCAGGTTAAAAAATAATTAGAAAAACTCATCGCTGACAATTCATCGGCGAATCAGCAGAGGAAAAATCATGTCGTCGCATAACCCGCAAGATGCCGCCGCTGACAAACAAGCGGCGCCATCGATTCCTATTTGGAACAGTTATATCGATTCGTTACGCGATCTCGCGCCAAAAATGCTGAATAAATTACCGAGCGAGATGCGCGCCGATCCGCAGATTCAAATGGAAGTCGTGCGCTTGATGCTTTCTGCCGTCGCGTCGACGAGTCTCGAAGCGATCGGCGGCAATGGCGACCATCCGGTGTTTCTGCCTTCGCTCAATGAAGTGATCACGATTTTCCAACCCAATGCCGATACGCTTTATAAAAAGGCTCAAATTACGCCGGGCGGCACTTATCGACTGCGCGGGCGAGTGGGTTCGCTGCGAATTGCGAAAATCGGTGCGATGTCGCCAAGGGGGCCGAATGGCGAAATGCGCGCGACGGCTTATTTCGATCTGAACACGCTGAGTACGGATAAAGACGGTAATTTCGATGTGCTGCTGAGTCCGTCGCGGCCTGCGAATTACAGCGGCGATTGGTGGCCGCTGGCGCCACACGCCGATACTGTGTTGTTGCGTCAGGTGGCTTACGATTGGGCGACCGAAATTGATCCGGTTATTTCGATCGAGCGCGTCGATGCACCCGTTACTCGTCCGCGTCCTTCTGCGACGGAGTTGGAACAACGCTACCAGCAACTGATCGGAACCACCGATTACTCCGCGTTATTGCTGATCGATCATGTCGTGCAGTTGCAGCGCGAAGGTTTCGTCAACAAATTCAAAATATGGGATGTTGTTGCGACGCACGGCGGCTTGTTCGGTCAGTTTTATTACGAGTGTGTTTACGATTTGCAAGATGATGAAGCACTGCTTATCGAAGCGGACTATCCGAAGGTGTGTGAGTACGCATCGCTGATACTGACCAATTCCATTTTTGAAACGACCGATTGGGTTAACAACCACAGCAGCTTGAATGGCGCGCAATGGCATGTAACCGCTGACGGCAAATTGTGGATCGTCGTGTCTGCGAAAGATCCCGGCATACAAAACTGGCTCGACACTGCCGGCTATCCGCTCGGTGTGGTACAGGGGCGCTGGACCGAATGCGATTCGACGCCATTGCCGAACGCTCGCGTGGTGAAGTTAGTCGATGTAACAAAATTGGTCCCGGCCGATCTTCCAAAAATAACTGCGCAGCAACGCGAGCGAATCGTACGCGATCGTCGTGCGCACTATCAGCAGCGTGTGCACTGGTAATCTGGATCGAAAATCGCATTTGAAAATACCTGAACATGTTTCGGTAAAGGATCACAACAAATGGCAACCTGGCCAAATTTAAATTACGACTACAAGGGCGCGCATGTGCTCGTCACGGGTGGTTCGAATGGTATTGGCGCCGGTATCGCAGCGGCCTATCTTGCGGCCGGTGCCAATGTCACGATTACCGGCACGCGCGCTAATGCTGCCGATTACGACAGCGATCTGAGTGGCTATCGCTATCTGCCATTGCAATTGACTGATAACGCGCAAATCGATGCGGTCGCAGCGGCATTGCCGAAGCTCGATATTCTGGTGAATAACGCCGGCGGCAATTTCGTCGCGGAAAACGAATACGAGCCGGAAACATTCGAGAAATCGATACAGGTAAATTTGCTCAGCGCCTATCGCATGGCGCATGCGTGTTTGCCGAAACTTGCTCAAAGCCAATTACCCGGTGGCGCCAGTGTTATCGGCCTTGCATCGATGACATCGTATTTCGGTGTTGAAGTTGTGCCGGGTTATGGCGCCGCCAAAGCCGGTCTTGTGCAATTGACCAAAACGTTGTCGATCGCGTGGGCAAAACACAATATTCGCGTTAATTCCATCGCGGCTGGTCTTATCGACAGCAACATGACCGGGCCCGCGCTGGCAGTGCCGGAATTCAACACTGCAGTCATCGCGCGTACTCCACAAAAACGCACCGGCACGCCACAGGATATTGCCGGTGCGGTATTGTTTCTCACCAGTAGCGGTGCTGCTTTTATTACTGGTCAGACATTGCCGGTCGACGGCGGTTATTCAATATTCGGTTAACAGCCGTTTGGTGAAAGCATGAAATTCTGGCAAGCGCTCACCTGGATGGAACCCGAGCAAATGCTCGAAGTGGCGAAATTTGCGGAAGAGGTCGGTTTCGAGGGCGTTTTTCTCGGCGATCACGGTGTATTTCCGCAAGACGTTAAAACGCCGTATCCGTATTCGACGGACGGTAAACCGCCGATGACATCGGACTCGTGGTATCCGGATTGTTGGGTGAGCATTGCCGCGATGGCTGCCGTGACGCAGCGCTTGAAGTTTTCCGTTTCGATTTATGTGTTGCCGCTGCGCAATGTATTCGAAGTCGCGCGTGCAACCGGCTCGCTCGATATTTTCAGCAACGGTCGATTCGTCTTCGGTGTAGGCGCCGGCTGGATGAAGGACGAGTTCGATATTTACGGTGTCGATTTCCACACGCGCGGCAAACGCATGGATGACATGATCGCGATTCTGCGCAAATGCTGGCAGGGCGGTTGGGTCGAACATCACAGCGAGTTTTACGATTTTCCTGCCTTGCAGATTTCGCCGGCGCCGGGCCGACAAATTCCGATTTATGTGGGTGGTGCAAATTCTGCCGCATTGAAACGTGCGGCGCGTAATGACGGTTGGATCGGTGCAGGCAATACGCCGGAGGAAGTACCTGCGCTGCTCGAAGAAATTGCGCGGTATCGCAGGGAATACGGACGCGAACATCTGCCATTCCAAACTATCATCGGTTTGAAAACACCGCCCGTTGTCGATACGTTCAAGCGACTCGAGGGGCTCGGCATGACAGCGACTGCGAGCTACCCATTCCTGTTTTCCCTCGGTAAAACATCGACGCTCGATCAGAAGAAAAAAGTGATGGAGCAATTTGCCGAAAACATTATTCGACACTGTAAATAATCCGTGCGCAGGTGATGAAGATGACAAACAACAAAGTGACAAACGACCCGTTGTATAAAAGTCTAGGCTTGCCGCCGATCGATCAGATCGGATTTGTCGTGCGTGATCTCGATGCATGGGTTGCACGGTATGAACCGATGTTTGGGCCGTTTACTTTTATCGATGGTTCTGTGCAGCAGGCGGATTATCGCGGCCGCAAGGCCGATGTATCGATGCGTATCGGTTTCGGGCGCAGCGGCAATCTGGAAATCGAATTCATCGAATGCACCGCCGGCGAAAGCCCGCATATGGAGTTTATAAAAAGCGGCAGGGAAGGCATGCATCATGTGCGCTTTCGTGTCGATGACTGCGCGGCATGGATTAAAAAAATGGAGGCGTTTGGTTATCGCTCGGTGTGGCACAAAGTCTGGACTGAAGATACCGAATTCGTTTACATGGAGCGTGAGGGCGATCCCACCTTTATCGAATTTTTACAGATGCCTGCGGCGCCCGCCGAAATGTAGCGCAGGCATTGGCGCGGGTACTGCCCGACCGTTCCGTAAAGCGTGCGCTGATAGAAAAAAACTCGCGTACAGGCTCGTTCGTTCGCGCTCATTCACGCAGTGTTCATCTGCAGGCGTGTTAAGTACGGGTAAACGTTCGAGAGAATTATCATGCGAATTATCCGCTACTGCTTCATCGCGACATGTCTTGCGTTCGGCGCGATCAACCCTGCTTCTGCGCGCGTCAGTATCGACCTCCATTTATCGTTATTCCCAGAGTTGGTTCCAGTACCCGGTTATCCGGTGTATTACGCTCCAGCAATTGACTCAAATTATTTCTTTTACGACGGCCGCTATTGGCTATTCGACGGTGACGATTGGTACGAAAGCGCTTGGTATAACGGCCCCTGGGAATATGTCGAACGCGACTATGTGCCGTTATATGTGTTGCGGGTTCCCGTGCGGTATTACCGGCGGCCGCCGCCATATTTCCATGGCTGGTATTACGACGCGCCCCCGCGTTGGGGTCATCGCTGGGGTTCGGAGTGGGAGCGGCGCCACCGCGGATGGGATCAGTGGGATCGGAGGCGAACACCGGCGTTGGCGCCCCTTCCAACATATCAGCGTCGATATTCCGGCGACCGATATCCAGACCGTGAAAAACAGCGCCACATTCACGAGCGCAATTATCAACAGCCATCGCGTGCTGCCAATGAGCGACGAGAGATCGATCGACCGGAAAGAGTGCGTGAGCCCGATCGGTCGGATCGTCGCGATCATATAAATCAGCATCCGAATGAAGTGCGCCGCGTGATACCGCGACCGCAGGACGATCGGGACGATAATTCCGCGTCAACTAAACATGAACGCAACCAGCGTTTTGATGATAAGCGTGAGCTGCGGGAGCGTCCGCATCCGCAATTTCAGATGCAGGACAATAGAACGCAGAAAATGGAAGGCCGCGGCCAACCGAACCACCAAGGCGGACGAGAACAGATGCGGGACAGTGGTAACCGTAATGATCAATCCGATCGCGGAGAGGGCAAGCGATAGCTTCGGCTATTTCATTATTAGTCAGCTTCGAGACTAAGCATTTACGGCCTTGGCAGTTTGCACCACCGTTGTACGGAGGGGCGCTGCCATTGACGTTGTGCATAATCGGCCAGTTTTTTCGGGACGACATCGCCCGCGAAAATTAAGCGATTGAGCATCAGCGCCAGATCGGCATCGGCAATGCACCACTCATCAAACAAATTTGCGGAATTGGTTTTCAACAGCAGATCGGCGGCGCGAAATAATTTGTCCGCGGAAGCTTGTCCAGCGGTTGTCAGTGGCGGCTTTTT
>CBFHCK010000005.1:0-19538 GCA_965653955.1 uncultured Spongiibacteraceae bacterium | reverse complement strand
GACCGACAGTACAGATTCGCGATGCGTCACTCTCGCGCGCACAGGCGCAAGGCAAACCCCGCAGCGGCTCTTATTACGATGGTCCTCTCGCGGTGATGGTCAACCGCTTATCGGCTTCGGCATCGGAGATTTTTGCCGGCGCCATTCAGGACTATCAGCGCGGTTTGATTATCGGCGATCAAACATTCGGTAAAGGTACCGTGCAGCAATTGATGGAATTGCAATACGGCGAATTGAAATTAACGCAATCGAAGTTCTATCGTATCTCTGGCGATAGCACTCAGCATCGCGGCGTGCTGCCGGATATTGCCTTTCCTTCGCTGTACGATCCCAAAGAGGTTGGGGAAAGCGCGCTCGAACATGCAATGCCTTGGGACCGTATTTCGCCGATGCAGCACAAGATTTATTACGATCTACAACCAGTGCTCCCGACGTTAAAAAGCAAGCACGAACAGCGCGTGAAAACCGATCCCGATTTTGTTTTTCTGCAAGCGCAATTGGCACTCGCCGACGAGGCTCGCAAGCTTAATCGTGTTTCGCTTAATGAAGCCACACGCACACGCGAAATGGCCGAAGACAAAGCGAAGCGGCTTGAATTGGAAAATCGCCGGCGCTTAGCCAAAGGCGAAAAACCGCTCGACAAATTGGAAGACGAGAACGAAGACGCCGATGACGAAGCTGCGCAGGCCATTGCAAAACCGAAAGATAAGGATGCTGTACCCGATCCGCTGCTTATGGAAGCCAGTCATGTATTGGTCGACGCAATACCCGCCTATCAACGGCCAAGCTTCGCGGACCGTTATCGCTAATTTAGCCGTCTCAGGTTTCGCATCGACGCACCACTAAGCAAAGTCGTTAGAGCCGCCAAAAGGCGGCTTTTTATTATGTGCGTGCTAATTCCGTCAAATTCAAATCTGTGTAGATATCTACACCATTCGGGGTTTGAATAGCCGCAGCCGGCAGCGGTTCGCCTTGCTGCCATTGCCGCATTGCATTTGCCTTATCCACGCCGGTTACCAGAAACCAGACTTCTCGCGCTTGACTCAGGCGTTCAGCGCTCAGGCTGATGCGATCGGCTGGCGGTTTCGGCGAATTATGAACAGCAATCGCCGGCGCGCCGCTCCAGTGGTGTCCCGGAAATAAACTCGCGGTGTGACCGTCCTCGCCCAAACCGAGAAGCACCAGATCGAATAAATCGATCGATTGCACGATCTGGCAATAGGCTGCTGCGCCCTCCTCCGCACCGCGCTCGGATGGCATCGGAAAAATTTGCGCTCGCGGTATCGGGCTCTCGGACAACCATTGCTGGAATGCCATCGTATCGTTGCGGTTAGCATCGCCGCTGGGCAGGCAGCGCTCATCGCCAAAATAGATATGCCAGGCACGCCAATCAGTATTCAACCGCGATAGCTTTGCGTAGACAGCCTGGGGCGTACGACCCCCTGCGAGAACGATGTGGAATTTTCCTCGGGCTGCGATACTGGCGTTCGCAGCTGCTTCAATTGCAGCTGCTGCGATATCAGTTAAAACCTCGACGGAAGTAAACGAATGCAATCGATATTGCGCAGGAAACATGGGTGCCTCGCTCGATCAAACAATTAAAAACGAGCGCGCATTCTACTCAAAATTAGCTCTTACCATGTTGTTGCATAACCAGCGGATGCGTATCGGCATAGGCATTGGTTACCAGCAAAGCAAGAGTTTCCAATTGATCGCTGCCTTCCTGCTCCAGCTCTACACCGAGACCATTGCTGGTTTTACGTGTGACGACCATACGCAACCGACGTGCGCCATTGCATGCCGATAACAATTCGATATCGAGCGGTTGCCAGACACTGGCCTGTTGATAATCGGTGGCGATGAACATCCCATGACGAGAGATATTGGAAACGCGACCATACGCGGCGGGAATTCCCTTTTTAACAATCAATAATTTGATATCGCAATCCACGCGCCTGCTGAGACGATGTTCCATGATGCGAATCCTTCGTTAAGTCTGCACGCACGTGCTCAGCGATAGGGGCAGGCACGAGCAGAATCGAGTGAATGGACTAATCAACATTATCGGCCAAGGAAGTAGAAATCGCCTGGCGGGACTTCAATCTTATTCTTCGTTAAAGATTGTTTTTGATAACTTTGAGCTTCAATTCGATTTCAAGTGCGCCCGTATAATTTTAAATAGTGGTGCAACCTACCGTGCAACGCATCGTCCACTTGCTGCCAATCGAAACGCCAACGCCAATTACCTTCTTTAGTACCCGGCATGTTCATACGATGCTCACTGCCGAGCTCGAGCAAATCCTGCATCGGAATAATCGCCAAATGCGAAACCGATGCGAGTGCAGCGCGCACCAGCGGGCGTGGCATCGCTTCGCACGGGTAACCCAAATAGTCGTCAACTCGGGCTCGCGTAACTTCATCGAGCTGCCGGTGCCATCCGAGTGTAGTGTCGTTATCGTGGGTACCGGTATACACCACATCCAATTGGCTGTGGCGGTGCGGCACGTAGGGATTATCGCGGCTGCCATCGAATGCAAATTGCAGAACCGACATACCGGGTAGATTAAATTTGTGGCGTAATGCTTCAACTTCGGGAGTGATTAATCCCAGATTTTCCGCCACTACGGGCAGGTTAGGAAATGCTTCAGCGATCGCATTTAATAACGCCTCCCCTGGAGCCTTGACCCAACGGCCATCGACGGCTGTCTCGCACTTTGCATCGATTTCCCAATAAGCCTCAAAGCCACGGAAATGATCGATGCGCAGCAAATCGAAATACTGAGACTGCGACCTGATCCGCGCCAACCACCAAGCGAAGCCATCTTGTTGCATGCGTTGCCAATCGTATTGCGGGTTGCCCCAGCGTTGGCCGGACGGTGAAAAATAATCAGGCGGAACACCGGCAACGGTTCGCGGTTGCCCTTCAGCATCGAGATCGAACAATTCCTGATGCGCCCATACATCGACCGAATCCAACGCAACAAAAATTGGCATATCGCCAAATAAAGCGATATCTAACGCTTTCGCCTCGGTGTGCAGTTCCTGCCACTGACGATAAAATTCGAATTGTTCGAATTTGATTGCATCGATCCGCTCGGCAAGCAAGTTGCGCTGTGCCGACAGTGCCGACGCCTCCCGCTGACGTAAAGGTGCAGCCCATTGAAACCAGGCGCGATGCTGGTGCGCTTCGCGCAGCGCAATGAATAAGGCGAAATCATCGAGCCAGTGCGCGTTATCGTCACAAAAACAATTAAACGCTAACGCGGTGTCAGTCTCGGATTTCAGCAATTGCGCAAAACGTTTCGCCGCCGCCGCGAGCGCCACTTCGCGCTCGCTTTGAATATCGCCCGCCTGCAACAAGCCGCGCTGCTGCAATACATCGAGACTGATCAAGCAAGGATTGCCCGCATGCACCGATAACGCCTGATAAGGTGAGCCATCGTCATGGGGCGGACATGTGGGCAGCATCTGCCATACGCTAAACCCGGATGCATGCAAAAATGCGAGAAATCGATGAGCATCGGGACCGAGATCACCGCCTTCAGGAAATCGCGATGGTAATGATGTCGGATGCAATAACACGCCAGCTCGGCGGCGCTCGAAGAAATGGCTTTTACCGCTGCCGGCCATCAATGAGTTTCCTGTCCATGCAGCATGACACCACCGCGTTCTGGGTTGCCACCACCGCGGCTAATCGATTGTGTTAGAGACTCCGGCGGTTCAATGGCGATCAAGGTATAAAGCTGTCGTAAATGTTGGCGAAATAATTGTTCGAAATCGCTGACGGCCGCGGCTGGATTGTAATCGCCGAACCACCAGAACCAGTCGGAGCCTTCGCAGATCGCCAATTGTTCGATTGCATGCTGCAGCTGGGCGCCATGCAAACGTCCGCTCGCTATTGCGCCATCGAAATGATTTTTTGCTTCGCACAACAAATCCCAGCCGCGATTTTTATCGGCGCTGCCAATCCATGTCGAAAATGTGCCATACACCCAGCTGCCGGCGACAACACCGGGCATTTCAGCGCGTGACAACGATGCGTCATTAACGATTTTCTGGAAGGTGGTTAATTCAAGCGTTTCATGGGAACTTAGTTTTTTGTACAAAGCATCGAGAAAATAAAATCCGTTTTCCGGATAGTATTCCCACGCATTTTCGCCATCGAGAATAATCGATACCACGGCGTCATCATGTTGCGACGAAGTTGCCGCGATGTGCTCAAGATCGTGGATTAAATTCGCGACAGCATCGTCGCCATGCCAATCGGCATAGAGAAAACCAATTTTGTCGGATAGCCCATCATCGCGAAAAAAACAATGAACGCCTTCCGAAACATATGTCCGATGTAAATTATCCGCGCGGATTTCGAGCCCCTGCTCGTGCGGGTCCTTTTTGATGCTGTTGCGCAACACGGTTTCGCCACTGGCTGACCATGCAAAACCGTTCTCTGCTAATAAAGCTAACGTTGCGGAACTAATGCTGCCTTCCGATGGCCAACAACCCGTCGGACGTATACCGAAGTGACGCTCAAACGTTTCGATGCCGCGCTGAAGATGCCACACAGCGCGCTCGCGGCCGCCGGGATAATGCAGTGCTACCGGTAACGGCGCGGCGGGTATCGCTTCGTGTGCGCTCTGCAAATCGAGTAACAGCGGCACAATCGGATGAGCATAGGGACTCATCGCTAACTCCACCTGCCCTTTTTGCGCGAGGACGCGATAACGTGGAATCACCGACACCAACAGCTCATGAATTATCACGAGTAAGGAACGGCGCTCAGTATCGGAATATTGCGTGCCTTTTTTCTGAAGTTGCAGCACGCGCGGGTCGCTTCGTCGAACAGTTTCCGCGATCCATCCCAAGTGGTACCACATCGATGTATCAATCAACAATTGATCGGAGCAATAACCCGCTGCATAAGGATTTTGATCGAGCCAGTCGATGATCTGCACAAGTCGCGAAAATGCCGGAAAGCGCTCGATCACACGTTTGCGATTGACGCGTGTCAACTTTTTCAAAAATGCTAAGCGCTGTTCGCCATCTTTTGGAAACTCGTTTTCAACCAGCGAAGCGAGAATGCCATCGGGCAATGCTGCCCCAGTTTCTAAATACCGCATAATGGCAGCGCAGTAAGCTTCGATCTGATCGAGCAACACCGGCGCGAAGTTGACGACGGCGCTGGCATCTGGATGCATTTCCAAATGCGCAGCCATGTCGACATAATCTTTAATCGCGTGCAGGTAGGTCCACGGAAGCTGAAATTCACCGGTGACAAGATCGCGATATTCCGGTTGATGCATGTGCCAGCAAAGAACCACTTTCATTTACATCTTCCGTGTTTCAATGGTTATGCGCGGAGATTGAATATTAGATCTGATGGTGAAAATCTTGGCCCAGCATTTCCGGTGTCACCAACACCACGCCATTTTCGCTAACGTGAAAACGCTTTCGATCCTCGTCGAGATCGAAACCAATACGCGAGTGCTCGGGTACCTGACAACCTCGATCGAGAATCGCACGTCGAATCCGACAATGGCGCGCAATATCGACTTCAGGAAATATCACCGAATCTTCGATTTCGCAAAATGAATGCACGCGAACATTCGAAAATAAAACCGAATTTCGCACGGTCGATCCCGACACTACGCAGCCCCCCGCGATCATAGAATCGACGGCAGTTCCGCGACGATCGTCGTCATCGAAAATAAACTTGGCAGGCGGCAGTTGCGGCTGATATGTCCAGATCGGCCAATCGCCGTCGTACAAATTCAAATCCGGCGTAACGCCAATTAATTCAAGATTGGCCGCCCAAAACGCATCGACGGTACCCACATCTCGCCAGTAGGCCTGCGCGCTCGATGTATGGTCGCGAAATGGAAATGCGCATACCTTTGCACGATTAAGTAACGAGGGAATAATGTCGCGACCGAAATCGTGCGACGATTCTGCATCCTTGCGATCGCGAACCAGTTCTTCCTGCAGAATTTTGGTGCTGAAAACGTAAATACCCATCGACGCGAGCGCAATGCCTGGCTTACCGGGCATCGAGTCTGGCTGAGCGGGTTTTTCATTGAATTCAAGTACGCGATTATCGGAATCGATTTTCATCACTCCGAACGCGGTTGCTTCTTCGACAGGCACTTCGATGCACCCGACGGTAACATCGGCACCTTGATCGACATGTGCCGCAAGCATGGTGCCGTAATCCATTTTATAAACATGATCGCCTGCCAGAATCAGCACGTAGCTGGGTTCATGACTGCGAATGATGTCCAGATTTTGCAACACGGCATCGGCGGTACCTTCATACCAGGATGTTTCGATACGTTGCTGTGCCGGAAGCACTTCGACGAATTCGCCAAGTTCGCCGCGCAGGAAGCCCCAGCCGCGCTGAATATGCCCAATCAGCGAGTGTGCCTTGTATTGAGTCAGCACACCGACACGGCGGATGCCCGAATTCAAACAATTGGAAAGAGGAAAATCGATAATGCGAAATTTACCACCGAAGGGCACCGCCGGTTTAGCGCGCCAGTCCGTTAATTGTTTGAGTCGAGTGCCACGCCCGCCCGCGAGAATCAAGGCAAGGGTTTCGCGAGTGAGACGGCTGACGAAGCGGCCGGAGACAGGGCTAGCCATATTTTTCTCCTTAGGCGCTCGATAAAGCACCGTTGTTATTCTGATGGCGCTTGGCTTTCGCGTACCGTTTTTTTGCTGTCGACATGAACTCTACCACTATCGAAATCAGGTTTCCGATTGGCGAATGCAAGATGACGGCCAATTCGAAGTGGGCTGACGTAGTTTTCGAAAATGTAAGTTCAACGTGAGGGTACTTCGCTCGGTGGCGTTAAGTACCGTTTGCAAATCCATACTGCGCCAAAGATTTTTGTGGAACAACAAATATTTTTTGTTAATCTCCCAGCTCGCTTGGCTACAGAATTGCAGCGAATAGGCACCCGTGGCAAAAATGAAAAAGGTATCTGAATTGCAAAAGCCCGCCACCCCACAGCTACAGCCCCTGATCGAAGCGCGTCATCACGATCCATTTCAGTTATTAGGTCGCCATAAATCCGGCGATAAGCAATTGGTCAGAATATTTATTCCGGGCGCCAAGCACATTGAAATTGAATGCGGGAATGAATGGCTGGCGATGCAGGCTGTTGGCGATGAGGGCTTCTTCGAATTAACCAATCCCCCGCCCGAGTTGCCTCATCATTATCGCGCACGTTGGCGTTACCCGTTCGGTGAATGGCATAGCGCAATCGATCCCTACACCTTCTCTCCATTGTTATCGGATTACGATTTACATCTGTTCGGCGAAGGCAAGCATTGGCATATCTATCGGCACCTCGGAGCGAACGCGCGAACCGTCGGTTCGATTGAAGGTGTTTTATTTGCTACATGGGCACCAAATGCTGACCGTATCAGCGTCGTTGGCGATTTTAATAATTGGGATGGACGCCGGCATCCGATGCGTTCGCGTGGCAGCAGTGGTGTCTGGGAATTATTTATTCCCGAATTACCACACGGTACGTTGTATAAATTTGAGATAAGAAGCCGCGACGGACAGATACAGCAAAAAGCCGATCCCTATGGTGCGCAGTTCGAACTTCGGCCAAAAACTGCGGCGCTGGTTTCGTCGCCGTCGCAATATCAATGGCAAGATCTCGATTGGTTGCAACAACGTAACGATAATCAATGGCTGCATCAGCCATTATCGATTTACGAAGTCCATTTAGGTTCGTGGCGGCGTAATGAACACGGCGGTTTTCTGAATTATCGCGAGCTGGCGCATCACCTGGTGGATTACGTAAAGCCGCTGGGCTTTACACACGTCGAGCTACTGCCTATTACTGAACATCCGCTCGACGATTCGTGGGGCTATCAAACGACCGGTTACTTCGCGCCGACTAGCCGATTCGGCAACGTGGATGATTTCCGGTACTTCGTTGATTACTGCCATCAGCAAAACATCGGCGTGATTCTCGATTGGGTACCCGCGCACTTTCCGAAAGATGCGCACGCACTCGCTCGTTTCGACGGCACAGCATTGTATGAACACGAAGATCCCCGCCGAGGCGAACATCGCGATTGGGGTACGCTGATTTATAACTTCGGTCGCAACGAAGTGCGTAATTTTTTACTGGCCAGCGCGAATTTTTGGCTCGAAGAATTTCACCTCGATGGACTGCGTGTCGATGCTGTGGCATCAATGCTCTATCTCGATTACTCGCGCGAACCTGAGGATTGGGTACCCAATATTCATGGCGGCCGCGAAAATCTGGAAGCGATCGATTTTTTACGCCAGCTCAACGAACTGACGCACGGTCGCCATCCCGGCACATTAATTCTTGCGGAGGAATCGACCGCTTGGCCGCAAGTGACTCGCCCGACCTGGGTGGGCGGTCTCGGCTTTTCGATGAAGTGGAATATGGGCTGGATGCACGACACGCTCTCATACATGAGCAACGATCCGATCTATCGCCATTATCATCACGACCGTCTGACGTTCGGTTTGATGTACGCTTTTTCGGAAAATTTCGTACTGCCTTTTTCGCACGATGAAGTTGTCCACGGCAAACTATCGTTGATCGGAAAAATGCCAGGAGATCGTTGGCAAAAATTCGCCAATCTACGATTGTTGTTCACCTATATGTTCACCTACCCCGGCGCAAAACTGATTTTCATGGGCGGCGAATTCGGACAATGGCGCGAATGGGCGCAAGCGCGCGAACTCGATTGGGATTTACTGGAAAACGACGATCATCGCGGCTTGCTGCAATTGATTGGCGATTTGAATCGGCTCTACCGCAGCGAATCGAGTCTGTATCAAGATAGCTTTACCGACGCGGGTTTCGAATGGATCGATTGTCACGATGCTGCGCAATCGGTTATCAGCTATCTGCGCAAAGACGGCAATGAATTTACGATTTCCGTTTTTAATTTCACGCCGGTGGTACGCACCAATTACAAGATCGGCGTACCGCGCGCAGGTCGCTATCGCGAATTGCTGAACTCGGATTCACTGTATTACGGCGGCTCGAATGTGGGTAATGGTCAAGATTTATATACCGCACCAGAGCCGTGGATGAATCGTCCGCAATCTCTCACCTTCACATTGCCGCCATTGGGCGGCTTGGTGTTGAAGTGGCAGGAAACGTAGGAGACAGTTTAAGGAGAACTGGGTTTGAGAATTTTATTTGCCACCAGCGAAGCCTATCCATTGATAAAAACCGGTGGGCTCGCCGATGTCAGCGGCAGCTTGCCGCGCGCATTGCTCGCACTGCAACATGATGTACGCCTGTTGTTACCGGCCTATCGCGATGCGATAGCAAAAGCACGATCTGCCGGTTTAAAAAAAATCGCTGAATTCGATGTCGCAGGCACAGCGGTTTCGATTATTGAAACCCGACTCCCTGGAACTCGCGTCAAAACATGGCTAATCGATTGCCCCGAGTTATTCGATCGCCCCGGCAATCCTTATCTCGATACGAATAATCAGGTATACGACGATAACGATCGGCGTTTCTTGCTGTTGTCGCGTGTAACGGCGATGTTGGCCATGAATCGCGCGGGTATCGATTGGCAGCCCGATATTTTGCATTGTAATGACTGGCAAACCGGTCTCGCTCCTGCCTATCTCAGTACTGAAGCGGAACGACCGGCCACGGTTTTTACCATTCACAATCTCGCGTATCAGGGAGTTTTTCCTTACGAAACTTTTGTTGCCACGCAATTGCCGCAGTCGCTGTGGCATTTCGAAGCGCTCGAATTTCATAATCAGCTTTCGTTTATTAAAGGCGGCATCGTGTTCGCGGATCGCGTTAACACAGTAAGCCCGACCTATGCCCGCGAAATCCAAACACCTCATTTCGGTTATGGACTCGATGCATTATTGCGTCATCGCAGTCCCTATCTCAGCGGCATCCTTAATGGTATCGATACGCAGGAATGGAATCCGGGCAGCGATATCCATTTGCCGCAACGGTATAACCGACAAAAACTTTCATTGAAAACGCGCAATAAAATTGCGCTGCAGCAACAGATGCAATTGCCTCAGGATGAAACGGTGCCATTACTCGGTTTTGTTGGACGGCTCGTCGAGCAAAAAGGCGTCGATTGGATATTGGCGATCATTCCTATGCTGATCGAACAGAATGCACAGCTCGTTTTAATCGGTACCGGCGAACAGCATTTCGAGATCGCGTTGCGAGAAGCTGCGGCGCAGTATCCGCATAACGTCGCGGTGACTATCGGTTATAGCGAGGCGCTTGCACATCGTATAGAAGCCGGTGTGGATCTATTTTTAATGCCATCACGATTCGAGCCTTGCGGGCTCAATCAACTGTATAGTCTTCGCTATGGCACATTGCCGCTCGTGCATGGGGTTGGCGGTTTGGCGGACAGCGTGATCGATGCCGATAGCGATGATGCGGATGCCAATGGTTTTGTGTTCGATACGCCCGATCCCGCCGCGTTGGCCGATGCGGTAACACGCGCGTTGCAGTGTTATAAAAATCCGAAGAAGTGGCGGCAACTGCAAACTAACGGCATGCGTCAGGATTATTCCTGGGTACAAAGCGCACAACAGTACGAGCAGTTGTATACATCTGCCCTACAACGTGAATGATCGATTGGTTTCAATGATGATGTACCGTTTATCCAGCGCAGCTACGTGAAAAAGGGTTAAAACATGGCCGGCACATTTTTCAAGCTTGAAATTCAACCCCGTCTGCCCGAACCGTTACAACGGCTCAACGATTTAAGCAATGATCTGCTGTATAGCTGGGATCGTAATGTGCGCCGCATTTTTTCGCGGCTCGATCAACCGCTGTGGGAAGAATGCGGGCACAACCCAAAAGTATTTCTGCGTCGAGTACGCCAGCGTACGCTCGAAGAGGCATTGCACGACCGTGCCTTCATGGAAGATTTTCGACGCGTTCTCGCGGGCTACGATGCTTATTGCGATGGATGTATAAAGCCGGAATGCGCCGATCTGCTCGATCCGAAAAAAGATCTCGTCGCTTATTTTTGTGCAGAGTTCGGACTTCACGAAAGTTTTCCGATTTATTCCGGTGGCCTCGGTATTCTCGCCGGCGATCATTGCAAAGCCGCAAGCGATCTCGGTATTCCCTTCATTGGTGTGGGCTTGTTGTATAAGCAGGGATATTTCACGCAGACGATCGATGCGCATGGTCATCAGATCGCGATGTACATCGATAACCATACCGAAGACTTACCGATACGACCTGCGCTATTGCGCAACGCGGACGGCACCACGCAGAACCTGCAGTTCGATCTCGATTTCCCCGGCCGCAAAGTACGGGTGGGTGTCTGGGAGGCGAAAGCCGGCCATATTCGACTTTATTTATTGGATACCGATCTTCCCGAAAATCAGGAGCGCGATCGTGGCATTACTCACCGTTTGTATGGCGGCGATAAAGAAACGCGAATTCAGCAGGAGATCGTGCTCGGCATCGGCGGCGTTCGCGCACTGCAATTACTTAACCTCAAACCCTCCGCGTGGCATATCAACGAAGGCCACGCGGCGTTTCAAATCCTGGAACGTTGTCGAATCAAAATCGCCGAAGGCCTGGATCTCGCCAGCGCTTTTGAATTGATCGGTGGCGGCACCCTATTCACTACACATACGCCCGTGCCGGCCGGACACGACTTTTTCGGCCGCGATTTAATGAGTATGTACTTCGGTAGTTATGCGCAGACTCTCGGTCTCGATTTCGATGCGCTGTTTGCGCTCGGTCAGACCGATGCCAGTACGCAGGATTTCAATATGACGACGCTCGCGCTTCGGGGTTCATGTTTTCATAATGGTGTGAGCCGCATTCACGGTGGCGTTGCAGCGCAAATGGAAGGCGGTTTATGGCCGCAGATTCTCCCCGAAGAAAATCCCATCGATTACATTACCAACGGCGTTCATGTTCCAACCTTTCTTGCGCCCGAATGGGTCAGTCTGTTCGATATGCGTTTCAACGAGTGGCGCGATCAACTGCTCGATCCGGAATTCTGGAAACGCATCGACGATATTCCCGATCACCACTACTGGAGTATTCATAAAGCGCTCAAGCACACCTTGCTCGAAGAGGTTTGCCAACGCGTAGTGCGTCAGTGCGAACGCAATGGTATCGGTCATTCGCTGATGCAACGGATTACGCAGGAGATCGACGATCCCGATCGCGATATCGTCGTGTTCGGTTTTGCGCGCCGCTTCGCCACGTATAAGCGAGCTACGCTGCTGTTCTCCGATCTGGATCGGCTGGCGAAAATCCTGAATCATCCGGAGCGACCGGGTGTGATGATTTTTGCAGGCAAGGCGCATCCAAACGATATACCTGGCCAGCAATTGATTAAAGTCATTCACGAGTTGTCGCTACGACCGGAATTCATCGGAAAAATCATTCTGCTCGAAGGCTACGATCTCGCGCTGGCGCGCAGTCTCGTTGCCGGTGTCGATGTATGGTTGAACACACCGGAATTCCCGCTCGAAGCCAGCGGTACCTCCGGTGAAAAAGCCGCGATTAACGGCGCGGTGAATTTAAGTGTGCTCGATGGCTGGTGGGGAGAAGGCTTTAACCATCGCAACGGTTGGGCGATTTCGCCGCGCGCGGCCAATATTCCCGCCGACGAACGCAATCGTGAAGAAGCTAACGAACTATTGGATATTCTCGAATACGAATTGATGCCGCTCTACTATCGCCACGAAAATAAAGGCTATTCGACAGGATGGGTTGAAGTGTCGAAAGCATCGATGAAATCGATTATTCCGCATTTCAACGCGCAACGGATGGTGATGGATTACGTTCGCAAGTTCTACCACCCCGCTTCGCGGCAGATGGCCAAGCTGGCGGAAAATAATGCCGCCAATGCACGTAAATTGGCGGAATGGAAAAAATATATCAAACAGCTCTGGCCGGGCGTATCGATCGAACTTGCGGAGAGCCCGCAACAACAGACTTATCATCGCGAAGCAGTCACGGTGAAAGTACGTGCACATCTAAATGGTTTGCGCCCCGAAGATGTGATCGTCGAATGCGTATATGGAAAAATTCAAGGCGGAAAATTTCAGACGATGGAGCGTAGGCCATTTCATTTTGTGAATGAAGAAAACAATCTATCGACGTTCGAACTCGACTTTGCGCCGGAAACTTCGGGGTTGCTGCATTATCGATTAAGAATCTATCCCCATCACAACTTGCTCACTCATCCATTCGAGACTGGATGCATGCTGTGGGTACAGTAAAATAAAAAGCGGCATCGACTGTTAATGCCGCCCCGATGCGTCGCCATTTCAATAACACCAAAAATCATTTGGCTTAATTAATCGCATCCATTGCTTGGGATCAAAGGAGTTTCGATGAACGCAGAATCCGGAATGGTTTGGTCCAGACGGATAGGTGGATCGGCCGCCGTGTTAGTCGCAAGCGGCGGCGTGATATCGCTGCTGGGTTGGCTTCTCAACATCAATCGATTTTCCGATTGGTGGGCGACGGGTATTACCATCAAGCCGAATACATGCCTTGCGCTGATAATGTGTGGCGGCGCGCTCTTTTTAACTGTGTATTTTCCAGCCGCGCGAAATACGATCCGTATATTGAGCGCTGCAGTTCTGGCTATTGGCGCAGCTACGTTGTTCGAACATATTGCGCATATCGATCTGGGCATCGATACGTTGCTATTCGATGAGCCGCCAGGCATGGCCGCCACTGCGGCTCCCGGGCGCATGGGCCCGCCCGCTTCGATCAGCTTCATTGCTCTCGGCGCCGCATTGATTCTGTTACAACATCAGTTACGCCAGCAAAAAATAGCGGTATTTCTCGCCATGTTGGTATTAGGCGTGGGTACGCTTTCGCTTACGGGCTATTTGTATGGCGCGGAATCGATGTACACCATTCCGCGGTTAACCGGTATCGCCGTTCAAACCGCAATTCTTCTTATTCTGTCCAGCATAGGCATTCTGGCAACGCGTCCCAACCTCGAACCGGCCAAGACATTATTTGAGGACAACTATGCCGGAATTCTGGCTCGCCGAGTCATGCCGGTAGCGATAGCAGTACCGCTGGCGCTCGGCTGGCTGCGAGTTGCCGGCGAACGCGCGCATTTATACGTGGGCACATTCGGTACTGCATTGCGCACGCTGGCAGAAATGTTTTTGCTCGGCATCATTCTATGGCGGGGTGTGCAGGCGATTCGCGTACGTGAAGAGCAGCGACGCAACGCGGAGAAGCGGCATCAACTTAGCGATATCCGGCTGACACAAACTCTGGAAAGTATGACTGACGGCTTCGTGACGCTGGATGCCGAAGGCCGTTTTACTTACGTCAATGCGCAGGCCGAAGCCATTTTTGACCGCGACAGATCGGAATTGATTCATCGGGTGGTGTGGGACATCTTCCCTCATGTAATTGGGACTGGGCTGTATAACGAAATTTTACGTGCGGGACGTGAAGGAATAACGAGCGAAATCGACAGCGACGGAATCGGTAAAAGCTCTCGTCGCTATTTTCGCAATCGTATTTATCCATCCGCCGATGGCGGCGTCTCGATTTATTTTCAGGACGTCACGTTACGGCGCGAAGCCGAGGAAGCTCAGCGAAAAGCCGACCAGCAAAAAGACGAATTTCTGGCAACGCTCGCGCACGAACTGCGTAATCCATTGGCGCCGATCGGCAACGCAGCCGCACTACTCGCTACGCCCGGAATTTCAAAGGAGATGCTGCAATCGAGTGCCGCAATAATTGGACGACAGGTCAAACACATGGCGCGGTTGCTCGAAGATTTACTCGATATTTCACGCGTTTCGCGCAACCGGCTCGAACTGCGCAAAGAACGTGTTGAGCTTAAGCAGGTTATCGAAGCCGCCGTGGAAACGAGTCGGCCGGTTATCGAAGCGGCGCAACATCAGCTCACCATCACCTTACCAACGGAACCGATTTATATCGATGGCGATTTAACTCGGCTCGCACAGATCTTTTCAAACCTGCTCAATAATTCCGCGAAATATACGCATCCTCACGGCGCCATCGTCGTCAGTGCGGATGTTGAACCGAGCAGTGTTACGGTGAGCATCAGCGACAACGGCGTCGGTATCGACACGGATGTGCTACCGCATATTTTTGACATGTTTACGCAAGCCTCACCCGATGAACCTATCGCCCGCAGCGGTTTGGGCATCGGCCTCGCGCTTGCACGCAGCATTGCCCAACACCATGGAGGCGATATTGAAGCTCGTAGCGCGGGCAAGGGAATGGGCAGCGAGTTCCGTGTACATCTGCCGCGCATGGCCGCAAGTGATGAAAATGGAAAATCCCCGTCGCTGAAAAATGCGGTGAACTCGGAAGGTCTGCGCATACTGGTGGTCGATGACCATCGCGATAGTGCCGACACATTGGCTCGCCTGCTGCAAGCACTCGGGCACGAAACACGCGCAACGTATACCGGCGAAGATACGTTGCAGGAAGTCGTCGCATTTCAACCGGATGCACTTTTTCTTGATCTCGGTCTGCCCGACCTGGACGGGATCGAAGTTTGTCGGCGTCTGCGAATCAACGAATCCGGACGTGATTTATTTATTGTGGCGATGACCGGATGGGGGCAAGCCGACGATAAACAGCAGACGCAACAGGCAGGTTTTGATCTTCATCTAGTTAAACCGGCGAGCGCCGATGAGTTGATGCGTTTACTTAACAAAATATCTGCGCGTAAGGAAATCAGCTCGACATAGAAAAAGCCGTAAGGCCTACAATAATGCCAACTTTCATTGTTATGTCTAATAAAAACCACAACGCACAAATTTCAAGAGGAGAAACTCATGCAAACCAAGCCCTCACTAACGGGAAAAATTGCGCTGATTACCGGTGCGAGCCGCGGCATAGGTAGAGCTATCGCTCAGCGCTTGGCGGCAGCTGGCGCAACCGTCGTTGTTACTGCGCGCAGCCTTGAGAATGCGGTTGAATTCAGCGGTACGTTGCGTGAAACCGTCACGTTGATAGAACAAACCGGCGGCAAAGCTATTCCCCTCGCGTGCGATTTAGAAAATTCGGAACAATTGCATAGCCTTGTACAGCGGGCTGTCGAAGCGGCTGGTGGACTCGATATTTTGATCAATAACGCCGGCGTCGCGCACTACAGCACAGTCGAAAAAATGCCGGAGTCGATGTTCGATGCAACGGTCGATCACTACTTGAAAATACCCTTCATTCTTTGCAAAGCCGCCATTCCGATCATGCGTGCACGCGGTGCAGGCTGGATTGTTAATTTAGGTTCGGTAACGGCAATGCCGCCGTTGAAACCCTATATCGATTGGGAGCGCTCCGGTGGCGCACAGGTATATGCAGCCGTGAAGCTGGCGGTGCATCGCTTTTCGCAAGGCCTCGCTGCGGAACTTGAAAATGACAATATTGCGGTTAATGTCGTTGGTCCGAGCACCGCGATCAGCACTCCGGGTGCGGATCGTTTCACACCGGAAGATTATCCCACCGAGCGCATCGAATATATTGCGGAAACAGTGTTGGCGATGTGTTATTTGCCGGCGAAAGAACGCACAGGATTAGTCGGCTACAGCCTGCACTTTCCTCTTGCGCACAATCTCCCCGTGTATTCGCTCGATGGTCGCGAACAATTGCCGCCGCCGGTCATTCCGCCGTACGCGCATCCGCAAATCAATGCCAAAGGCGATTAGTTTCGTTTAGCGCGATTAATCTATCGCACAAATAAAAAAACCGCTGCGGCGCGAGCTACAGCGGTTTTTTTTTATGCTTTTAACTTACCGCACGTAATTCGTACGGTGCCTCGTTCGGATACGACGCCGGCGTTACATCGTAAGTTTGCGTCAGTAACGCGATGAATTTTCTATCGGTCATCGGATCGGTCGGCACTTCGAACGGAATTTTCCTCGCGCGCAAATCAGCCATAAATATGTTGAATACCTTTTCAGGATTCAAATCGTCGAGATGATCGAAGCGGAGCTTCATATCGTCGCGATCTTCAAATACCTCGCAGCTCCAATGAAACAGATAACGCATGTCAACGTCCGGTACTTTGCGAATCACTCGATCGCCGGTTTTTATCAGCCAGCCATCGACACTCTCTGGATCAGCCGACAATGTCGAATCGAATGTGAAGCCTTCAGGTAAATCGCGTAAATGTTTTGGACCCGATGGCTCGCCGCGGTGATACATCAGTTCGTTTTGCACAACCACGCCCTTACCCCACATCGGCATGGCGAGACGCTGTGGTTCCGCCAATGGCCCGTTTGGCCAATAGGTGAAACCGCCATCCTCGGATGAGTTGTAATACCACGTAACCACTTGCGCGGTTTTTAATAAATAGCTTCTGAACAAACCCGATTTGCACATTACGCTGAGCAGCCATGTGGGTGTATTCAGAAGCCACATACCGCGAAAGCCCGGCGCATCGAGATGGCCTGGGTCATTCATGTGCGCAGGTGCCTGCATGTTGAATAACATCATGTACGGCAACGCATACTTGGCGCCGCCCCAATATTCCTTGGCGGCTTGCATGAATTTTTCGTTGTAGAAAACATCGGTCAGCTCGTCGTAAAGACATACGCTGTGATCGGCGAACCAACCGCGCCACGTCGCCGTGGCAAAATCATCGAGCTTTACTTTACTTTTATCGATGTCCTGCAATCCGGACATCGTCGCCACCACTTCTTCCACCGATTTGAAGTGGTGTTTGAGAATAATATCCCACGGACCATTGTTCCGAATCACGCTAACCATGCGCTGGAATTGATCTTCGGTATAACACTGATCGAGAACAATCGGCGGCGCGACGGGACGCAGCGCATCCGATAATTGTTGTTTGAACGATGTGCTCATAAATGCTCCTGGCGTGAGTGCGCGGTATTGCCAATTTAATCGGCGATAGCGCCAGAAACCATGAGGTAGATCAACGATAAGAAGAATGAAAAAGCGCGAGAGCGCACGATGAAGAGGAAGGCGGAATAAGCGAATATTTCGAAGAAAAAAAAGTGGAATTAACTGGATGCGCCCCAGCGGGAACGCATCCTCTGTTGCGATGAGTATTAACGAAGTAATGAAAGAATGTGTTCACCGAGCGCGGGTGTGGTGAGGCCGCTCAAATGATTCGCACGCCCGTTTGCCATGTCGCGAGTAATTTCCGGATGCGTGGATACCCAGAATTCACCGGCAGCAATTTGCGGCAGGATTCGCTTCGCCGCCTCTAATGGCGTGATGCCATACGCTTCGAGGGATTGCCGCATGGTTTCGCGATGGTGGGCGATCATTGGATCTTTTTCGCTGCCTTTGGCGTCGGTAAAAATACGCGTTGCGACAGGACCCGGCAGCACTGCGCTGACCTGAACGTTCGTCTTTTTCAATTGCATTTCAAGATGCAGACACTCGCTAAACGACAGGATCGCATGCTTGCTCATAATGTACGACGTTTGAATCGGCATTATGCCAAGACCGCCGATCGACGAGAGGTTAGCGATGTAACATTGTTTGCCGCTCGCGATCATACGCGGTGCAAAAGCACGCACACCCTGTACGACGCCATGGATATTAATATCGAGCGTTTTCTCCCAGAGCGCCGCCGGAATTTCCCAGACATAACCGAGCGTTTCGATGCCGGCATTGTTTACTAGCAACTGCACATCGCCAAATGCCGCATAGGTTTTTTCGGCAAGACGATCCAGCGCGGCTGGATCGGAGACATCGGTTACCACCGGTAATGCTTCGGCACCCGCTGCGCGTAACTCGGCGGCCAACGCCTCGATGCTTTGTTCGGCGATATCGGCGAGCACGACCTTCATGCCCAATTCAGCCGCATAACGGGCAATACCTTCACCGATACCGGAGCCTGCGCCAGTAATTACCGCAACGCCGCCTTTAAAAATTTCTTGCGCATTATTCATTGATATTTACCTTGCAATGCGCGGATAAAAAATCCGCGCTAAGTGAATTTATTGGCGATTAAACGGCAGCGAAACGCTTGCGTAGAAATGCGCCGGCGTCGTCGACTGCCTTGCGTGCGGTTGGCAGCACTGCGACCATCGACACGAAGCCGTGCGGCATACCTGCGTAACGATGTTGTTCGACGAGCACACCGGCAGCCTTCAATTTTGCGCCATATTCTTCCGCCGCATCGCGGGTTGGATCGCACTCGGCTGTACCCACGAAAGCGGGCGGAAGATCAGCATGACTGGTCGCGTAGGTCGGGCAAGCGAGAGGATTTTTCTGATCGACCGCGAGGTTCGGCAGGTAGTGGCTCCAGAAATAGGTGATATCTTCTTTGCGCAGCCACGGACCATCCTTGAACTCTTCGAGCGACTTAGTCGGCGCATCGATTTCGTACGTCATCGAACCGTAAAACAATATTTGAGCCTGCAATTTCGGGCCGCCCTGATCGCGTATCCGCAGCGTGGTACTAGCACTCAGAATCGCGCCTGCGCTGTCGCCGCCGATAGCGATACGCGTCGGATCGCCATTAATTTCAGCGGCATTTTTTGCAGCCCATAACGTTGCCGCGTAAGCATCGTC
>CBFHCK010000004.1:0-19830 GCA_965653955.1 uncultured Spongiibacteraceae bacterium | reverse complement strand
ATATCGTTGACGCAGTTCGTTCACCGACCGGTCGCCGCAAAGGCGGTCTTGCGCATGTGCACGGCGCCGATCTCGGCGCGCATGTATTGAAAGCCATCGTCGAGCGCAATGGCATTCCCGACAATGAATACGACGACGTGATTTTCGGCTGCGTCGATACGATTGGCCCGCTCGCCGGCGATATCGCGCGCACCGCGTGGCTCGCTGCCGGTTTATCGCAGGAAGTGCCGGGCACGACGATCGATCGCCAGTGCGGTTCGTCGCAGCAGGCGGTGCATTTCGCCGCACAGGCGGTGATGTCGGGCACGATGGATGTGGTCGTCGCCGGCGGTGTGCAGACAATGACGCAGATTCCGATTTCGTCGGCGATGACGGCAGCGGAACCGCTCGGTTTTAAAGATCCGTTCTCGGGTTCGAAAGGTTGGGTCGAGCGCTACGGCGCCGAGCCGCCGACACAATTCAAATCGGCGCAGATGATTGCCGATAAATGGAATCTGTCGCGGCACGATCTCGAAGTGTATTCGCTCGAATCGCACAATCGCGCGTTACGCGCTATCGCCGAAGGTCGTTTCAAACGCGAAATTCTGCCGCTGGAAGGCGTCGAAAACGACGAAACGCCGCGTCAGACCAGTCTCGAAAAAATGGCCGGACTCGAATATTTATTCGGCTGTGAAAAAGTCACCGCCGCTGTATCGAGCCAGACCTGCGATGCATCGAGCGCGTTGCTGATCGTTTCCGAAACGGCATTGAAACGCTACAACCTGACGCCGCGTGCGCGCATTCATCACATGAGCGTGCGCGCCGACGATCCGATCTGGATGCTCACCGCGCCGATTCCGGCAACGCAATATGCGCTGAAAAAAGCCGGCATGAAATTGCAGGACATCGATCTCGTCGAAATCAACGAAGCGTTTGCATCGGTGGTCATGGCGTGGTTGAAAGAGACCGGGTACCCGCACGAAAAAACCAACGTCAACGGCGGCGGCATAGCGCTCGGTCATCCGCTCGGCGCGACTGGCGCGCGCTTGATGACCACGCTGCTGCATGAACTGGAACGTCAGAACCTGCGCTACGGCTTGCAAACGATGTGCGAAGGCGGCGGTCAGGCAAACGTCACGATTATCGAAAGACTGTAAGAGAGAACGACTCATGGGAATTTGTAACGGCAGAGTAGTCATTATCACCGGCGCCGGCGGCGGTCTGGGCCGCGCACATGCGCTGACATTCGCAGCTGAAGGTGCGAGCGTCGTCGTCAACGACATCAATCGCGAAGCCGCGCAAAAAGTCGTCGACGAAATTAAAGCGAAAGGCGGCAAGGCAATCGCGAATACCTCGGACATTACCAATTACGCCGATAGCGAGAACGCAGTGAAAGAAGCGATCGAAGCGTTCGGCGATCTGCATGTCGTCGTCAACAACGCCGGCATCAACCGCGATCGCATGTTTGCGTCGATGAGCGAATCCGAGTGGGACGCCATTATGGCCGTGCATTTGAAAGGCCATTTCTGTATCTCATCGCATGCCGTGCACTACTGGCGCGATCAGTCGAAAGCGGGCAATAAAGTCGATGCGCGCATTATCAACACCACGTCGGGTGCGGGCCTGCAAGGCTCGATCGGTCAATCCAATTACGCCGCCGCGAAAGCCGGTATCGCAGCACTGACCTTGAATCAGGCTGCTGAATTGCGCCGCTACGGCATCACCGCCAATGCAGTTGCTCCGGCCGCACGCACCGGTATGACGACGGCAGTCGAATCGATGGCGACGCGCATGGCGAAGCCGGAAGACGGCAGCTTCGATTACTGGGCGCCGGAAAACGTATCGTCGCTGGTGGTATGGCTCGGCTCCGAACAAGCCGCGAATGTGACCGGCAATGTATTCGAAGCAGAAGGCGGAAAAATCTCCGTCGCCGACGGCTGGCGCAAAGGCCCGGAAGTCGACAAAGGCGCGCGCTGGGAGCCGGCGGAAGTCGGTGGTGCAGTCGAAGAGATTCTGAAAAAAGCTGTGCCGGCGCAGAAGGTTTACGGTAGTTGAGTAATTAAAATCTAGAGCAAAATACCGCGCCTAAGTGTATGTGTTAGAAGTGCGAATGGATTCAGTGAAAATAAAACAAGGAGGTTGTTATGCCGGTTATCAGCCGTTTTTTGGGTATTGTCATTTCGATGTATTGGAATGACCACACGCCGCCACACTTTCATGCGCGATATGGCGATTTTGAAATCATCGTGCATATTCTGACCGGAGTAGTGGAAGGTAAATTCCCGAAGCGGGCGCTGCAGCATGTGATGGAGTGGTACGAGCTGCATAGGGATGAATTGTTAACGGATTGGGAATTGTGTCGTTCCAATCAAATGCCGGAGCCTATTTCTCCGTTGGAGTAATGCAATGCTTCTTCATGTGAGCAATGCAAAATATCTGGATGGCTATCGCATTGAGGTGCAATTCAGCGACGGTCGTTCAGGTGTTGTTGATTTGGCCGCATCGTTGAACGGGCCGGTTTTTGCCGTGCTAAAGAATCAGCATGAGTTTGAAAAATTCACGGTAGATGAAGATTTAAAAACGATTGTTTGGCAAAGCGGTGCCGATATGGCTCCGGAATATTTGTACTTCCAGGCATTCAAACAGCAAAAAGAATTGCAGCCCCTATTCCAGCAATGGGGCTACGTAGCGTAGGTAATTTCATTTATGGAATTTCGTTTCAACGAAGAACAACAAATGATTCGCGATACCGCGGCGGCGTTTCTTGCCGAGGTATCGGATTCCGCCGCGGTGCGCCGTGCAATGGCGACCGAGCAGGGTTATGAAGATTCGGTATGGAAACGCATCACTGCCGATATGTACTGGCAGGCGATTCATATTCCTGAAGAGTTCGGCGGACTCGGTCTCGGCTATGTCGAACTCGTTGCGTTATTCGAACAAATGGGGCGTTATCTGTTGTGCTCGCCGTTTTTGTCGAGCGTGGCATTCGCGACCAATGCGCTGTTGATTGCGGCGGACGACGAACAGAAAGCCGAATGGCTGCCACAGCTCGCGAGCGGCGATCTCACCGGTACGCTCGCATGGAGCGGCGCGGGTCAAGCGCTGGGTGCCGATGCGGTAAAAGCGACATGGGAAAAAAACGCAGGCGGTTACGTGCTTAACGGTACCTTGCGTTATGTGCCGGATGGACACACAGCGGGTTTATTAATCGTTGCGGCGCGCGCAAAAAACTCCAGCGGTGAAAACGGCATTTCGCTGTTCGTATTGCCGGCGAATACCGCGGGTGTAGAGCGCACGTGGCTGCCGACCATGGACCAGACACGCAAGCAGGCAGAAATCGTTCTGAACAACGTCGAGGTGAGCACCTCGGCTTTACTCGGCGATGAAGGACAGGGTTGGTCGGCGCTGAACAAAACGCTGCAACTCGCGCAAATCGCTGTCGCTGCCGAGCAAATGGGCGGTGCGCAGCAGGCGCTCGATCTCACCGTCGAATACACGAACGGCCGTTATCAATTCAATCGTCCGGTCGCCAGTTTTCAGGGTATGAAACATAAAGCGGCGGACATGATGTTGAAGGCGGAATCGGCGCGTTCGGCGGTTTATTACGCTGCGTGTGTCGCCCACGAAGCGTTATCGACCGAAGGCAATGCCGAACTTGCTGCGGAATTGCCGGAAGCGGCGGCGATCGCCAAGGCGTATTGTTCCGATGCCTATTTCTTCAATGCCGGCTGCGGAATTCAAATGTTTGGCGGCGTTGGCTTCACGTGGGAATACGACATTCAGTTGTATTTCAAGCGTGCGAAATCCTCCGAAACCCTGCTCGGCAATGGTGCGTACCATCGCGAGCAGTTGGCAAAGCAGCTGCTGGATTGAGGTCGACATTATGAAATTGAGTTTCAGCGCAGAAGACGAAAAATTCCGCGAAGAAGTCGCCACGTGGCTGCGTGAAAATCTGCGCGGTGAATTCGAACAGATTCGCTTTCGCGGCGGCCCCGGCGACGAACATATGTTTTCGCACGAGCGCAAAGCATGGGAACGCAAGATGGCCGAAGGCGGCTGGACCTGTATCGGCTGGCCGAAAGAATACGGCGGTCGCGGTTGCTCCATCGAACAGCAGGTCATTTTTCACGAAGAATACGCGCGTGCAGGCGGCCCAGGTCGCATGGGGCATATCGGCGAAGGCCTCGCCGGTCCGACGATTATTGCGTTCGGCACCGAGGAACAGAAAAAACGCTTTCTGCCCGGCATCGTCGCCGGCACCGAATTCTGGTGTCAGGGTTATTCCGAACCGAGCGCCGGTTCCGATCTCGCGAACGTGAAAACAAAAGCAGAGTTTGATGAAGCTTCGCAGCAATGGCGCATCAGCGGTCAGAAAGTGTGGACTTCGCTCGCGCATGAATCCGAATGGTGTTTCGTCGTTGCGCGCACCGATCGCGAATCGAAAGGCCATCATGGCCTCGGTTTCTTCCTGATCAAAATGAATCAGCCGGGCGTGACTGTACGTCCTATCGAACAGCTCACCGGCACATCGGAGTTCAACGAAGTCTTTTTCGACGAAGCGATATGCGGCGCTGACGATATTGTCGGCAAGCCGGGCGAAGGTTGGAAAGTGGCGATGGGGCTGCTCGGATTCGAGCGTGGCGTATCGACACTCGGCCAGCAGATGCTGTTCAAAAACGAATTGGACGAAATCATTCGCATCGCGAAAGAAAATGGTCAGTCGCAAAACCCGGATATCCGTGCGCGGATTGCCGAAGCGCATATGGGTTTGAAAATCATGCGTTACAACGCGATGCGCATGTTGTCGGGCGGTGCGAATGCCGGTCTGCAAAAAGAAGCGCTGATTTATAAACTGCATTGGGCGAGCTGGCATCGCAATCTCGGTAAATTGGCGATGGATGTACTCGGCGCCGAATCGGAAATTCTCGGCGCTGCGCCGTATGAATTGACGCGTCTGCAATCGATGTATTTATTCACGCGCTCCGACACGATCTACGGCGGCACTAATCAAATTCAGCGCAATATCATTGCCGAGCGCGGTCTCGGGATGCCGAAAGAGCCGAAAGTCGTTATTCAATAAGAGGAAAACATTTCATGGCCAAACAACCCGTTCCGCCGTATGTGCCGGGCCACGGTCTGCTGAAAGGCAAAACTGCATTGATTACCGCTGCGGCAGGGGCTGGCATCGGTTTGTCGACCGCGAAAAAATTCGCTGAAGAAGGTGTCAGCGCATTGATGATTTCCGATGTGCATGAGAAACGTCTCGCGCAAGCGGTCGAATCAATCGAACAGGAAACCGGCCTGCGCCCCTATGCGCAATTGTGCAACGTCACCAAGGAAGACGAAGTGCAATCGCTGGTTAATGCGGCGATCGCGAACATGGGGCACGTCGATATTTTGTTTAATAACGCGGGTCTCGGCACGTCGAATAAATTGCTCGAAATGACCGACGAGCAGTGGAATCTCGTGCTCGATGTGACGCTGAATGGCACGTTTCGGATGACACGCGCAATGCTGAAGCATATGTCGCAGCGCGGGCAGGGCGTGATCGTCAATAACGCGTCAGTGCTTGGCTGGCGTGCGCAAAAAGAACAATCGCATTACGCGGCGGCGAAAGCCGGTGTAATGGCTTTCACCCGCTGTGCAGCGGTAGAAGCGGCGGAGTTCGGTGTGCGCGTCAACGCAGTATCGCCGAGCATCGTGCTGCATCCATTTCTGCGCAAATCGGCGTCGGAAGAATTTCTCGCCGATCTGGAATCGAAAGAGGCGTTCGGTCGCGCAGCGGAAACGTGGGAAATTGCGAATATCGTTGTGTTTCTTGCCAGCGAATATTCAGGCTATATGACTGGCGAAGTAGTTTCGGCTTCGTCGCAGCGCGCTTGATTGGCATGAAACTTCACTAGCGGGATGGTGGAGTTTCTTTCGGGACCGTCGGCGGCATGGATGCCGACGACGAGCTAGGGCCTGCCCCATCGCGAAGCGATCGCTGTGGGCACATGGACGTACTTGCCGCGTGTCCCGAAAGGAACTCCGCCATTGCGCTTCGCTCGATGACAGGAAAAAATCATGACAACCATTTTCAAACATCCGAATGAATTGTTGAGCGCCGAAGGCAAAGATCTTGGCGTCAGCGAATGGGTCGAAATCGATCAGGCGCGTATTAATTTATTCGCCGACGCCACCGGCGATCATCAGTGGATTCATGTCGATCCGGAAAAAGCGAAAAGCGGCCCGTTTGGCACCACGATCGCACATGGCTATTTGACGCTGTCGCTGGTGAATTTGTTTTTGCCGCAAATCATCGACGTGCAGGGTATCAGCATGGGCGTGAATTACGGCTGCGATAAAGTGCGGTTTCCCGCAGCGGTTAAGGTGAATTCGCGCGTGCGCGGTCGCGGCGAACTGGTCAAAGCCGAGGAAGTGAAAGGCGGTATTCAGGCGACGACACGCGTTACCGTCGAAGTCGAGGGCAGCGATAAACCTGCCTGTATCGTCGATACCATCAGCCGCTACTATCCGGCCTGATACCTCACCCACCTGATACGTTAATCGATCGCCATACAGCGCGTGTGGCGATCGAAAATACTCTTCCCCCCAAGATATCCTCGACAATCTCAACGATATTTCGCATCAATTCACGCGGGCGTAGTCATCATCGAATACCGGTGTTATTGTAGGCCCGCCGTTTATTTTGCTAACTTTAAATAGGACATTCGTCCAATATTGTGCGGGAAAATAATTATGAATACGCAAGCCGATATCGAAGCAATCAAACAACTTAAATTCCGTTATTTCCGTTTGCTCGATCAGAAACGAATTGACGAGCTCGGCGAGCTGCTCGCCGACGATTGCACGGTGAGTTACAACATGGGGCGCTACGGCGCGTCGAGTCGCGCGGAAACGATTGAATTCTTGCGCGCCAGCATGACCAAAACCACATTGCTAACGCTGCATCAGGGCCATCATCCGGAAATCGAAATACTCAGC
This sequence comes from uncultured Spongiibacteraceae bacterium, assembly GCA_965653955.1. Lineage (GTDB taxonomy): Bacteria > Pseudomonadota > Gammaproteobacteria > Pseudomonadales > CAMLJR01 > CAMLJR01. Next base: position 12,864 of record CBFHCK010000004.1, on the reverse strand, counting down.
GCTACCGAAGCGACCGGCACATGGTATCTGCACGATATTGTCGTCAACCTCGAAGAGAAAACGCGGCTCGAAGGCGGAGCGTTCTATCAGGACCGCTATCGCAAAATCGATGGCGAATGGAAGTTCACGCATACCGGCTATCGTCGCACCTTCGAAGTTTCGCAGCCTCTAGGTAACGTCGATATTTTCAACGGTTTTATCGAAGATGGTCCTTTCGGCAAATAGGCAGGTTTAAAAAATGGCTAAGACACGATTTACATTAATGCTGGGAATGGGCGGTTACGAAGATTATCAAGCGGTCGCGCGTGCTGCCGAGGCGGCCGGGTTCGCATCGGTATCGATGCCCGACAGTATTTTCTTTCCGCAGAAAACCGAATCCGATTATCCGTATGCCGATACCGCTGCGGTTCGGCAATTTATTTCGGTATCGCCATTCATCGAACCGATTGTCGCGATGACATGGATGGCCGCAGTGACAACGAAATTGCGTTTTTATCCCGGCGTGATGAAGGTGCCGGTGCGTCAGCCGTTGATTCTGGCAAAGGCACTCAGTTCGCTCGCCGCGCTTTCGAACAATCGCGTCTCCTTGGGTGCGGGACTTAGTCCATGGCGCGAAGATTTCAGCTACAACGGTGTCGATTTCGATAAGCGTGGCAAATTAATGGATGAATGCATCGAAATTTTACGCGGCGCGATGAGCGGCGAGTATTTCGAATATCACAGCGATAACTATGAGTTCGGTCCGATGAAAATGAGCCCGGCGGTGACGAAACCCGTGCCGATTTTAATTGGGGGTCACACGAAACCAGCACTGGCGCGTGCTGCTCGGCTCGGCGATGGTTGGATTTCGGCGAACGCCGATTTCGATACATTGAAAGGGTTGATCGAGCAGCTCAATGCTTTGCGTGCCGAGCATGGCACTTTGCAACGCGATGATTTCGAAATTCATGGCTTCGATATCAACGCGCGCACCATCGACGATATGCGCCGTGTACGCGATCTCGGCGTGACCGATATGTGCGTGTCGGCATGGAATGTTTACGAACCGAATATCAGCCTGCAGGAAAAGCTTGATGGTATCCGCCAGTTTGGCGACGAATTTATTTCTAAATTCGATTAATTATTTTTTTAATTCGGAGAATAAAAATGGCACGGTTACAGGGGAAAGTCGCTATCGTCACCGGCGGTGCTCGCGGCATGGGCGAAGCGACATCGCGTTTATTTGTCGAAGAAGGCGCAAAAGTAGTTATTGCCGATGTGCTCGATCAGGAAGGCGCGAAGCTTGCGGACGAACTGAAGGGTAATGCGATTTTTGTGCATCACGATGTTACCGATGAAGACAGTTGGAACAATGTAATCGCGCAGGCGAAAACTGCATTTGGTTCAATCGATGTGTTGGTAAATAACGCCGGAATTTTGCTGTTCAGCGCGATTGTGGATACCGCCAAGAAAGATTACGAGCGTGTACTCAACGTCAATCTCGTCGGCAGTTTTCTCGGCGTGAAATTAGTCGGTCAGCAAATGATTGAACAGGGGAAGGGCGGTTCGATAATTAATATTTCGTCCGTCGATGGTTTGAAAGGTTGTAATGCACTCGTCGCGTATGCGTCGAGCAAGTGGGGTGTGCGCGGCTTGACGCAAGTTGCGGCGATGGAATTCGGGCCGCTCGGCGTGCGCGTGAACTCGGTACATCCCGGCGGCGTCAACACGGTGATGTCGAATCCGAACAAGGAATCGCGAGCGAATATCGATAAGGGTTATAACGACATTCCGCTGCAACGTATCAGCGAGCCGGTTGAGGTTGCACGTGCTTCGCTATTTCTTGCCAGCGACGATGCGTCATATATCACCGGTGAAGAAATCAAGGTGGACGGCGGTTTGTGTGTCGGCCGTTATTATGCGCAAATTCCCGGTGCACCCGCATCGCTAGCAAAATAGGCAGGAATTCGTGAAACCGATGACTGCGAAGAGCAGCCATCGGTTTCCGATAAAAATTATTCTTTAATTATTTCTTATCCGAATCCACATCGTTCTTGATTTCTTTCGCTTTATCTTTGGTGTAATCCGCGCCTTCTTCGACACGATGTTTCGCTTTTTTAGCGGCGCATTCGACATCGCCTTCCATGCATACGGCTTCTTGCACGCGGTGGGCGCCTTTCTTGACGCCACGTTCCATATCGTTGCCTACGGCTTGCGCCTTTTCTGTTACCGTTTCTTCGGCGTGAACAATGCCAGCAAGACCCAGTAATGCAATTGTCATAACGAATGCTTTCATAGCGTTCTTCCTCAGTGAGTACACAAAACGTTAATTGCTGCGGCACTAATGATGGCCGCAACTGCTCATACTCAACTGAGCAATAATCGCGCCTTAACGATGAGGTCGCGCTGTATAGGTGGTTTGCGAGAGGTTTTTCGCGAAAACTTTGTTAGACGTGGGCAGTAATTACAAAAAAACTGAAAAGTTGTGAGCGAAGAGTTACGACTGCAATCGCTACCGCTGCAGAATTTTGCAGCGGTGCCGGTCTTTAAATTGCTATCCGAGATACGCTTGTCCGCCATCGAGCGCGATGCTCTGTCCATTCACATATCGGCAATCATCCGAGCAAAGCGTTGCGACGAAACGCCCGATATCGTCTTCGCATTCGCCGATCCGGCGCATGGGAATGGTGGCGACGAATGCGGCCGCTTCATCCGGATAGGCTTTAATCCAGCCTTGTAGCCCGGGTGATTTTGCATGCGGCAAAATCACGTTCGTACGAATGCCATCCTTACCCCATTCACATGCAGCCGCGCGCGTCAGCGAGCGAATAGCTTCTTTTACTGCGGCGTACGGGCCGTAGGTGCTCATGTCCCAGCGTTTCGCGGCAGATGTGGCGAGGTTGACGATACAGCCGTCGCCTTTTAAATGCGGGTAACACAATTTCATTAGACGAAATGTCGCGAGCGGACCCGATTCGTAACCGGCGGTAAACGCATCGTCGGTGACCGAATGCAAATCTCCCAGCGGTACTTCCTGAGCGTTGTTGATGAGAATATTTAATCCGCCGAATTGTTTTACGGTTTCTTCGACACAGTTAGCGAGCGCATCCGCATTTTTGACATTGACTTCCAGTCCGATGGCTTTGCCGCCGCGGCGTTTGATTTCGGCAACGGTGTCATGCACTTTCGATAAGGTCCGACCGGTCACGGCAACTGCTGCGCCATCGTTCGCTAACGCGAACGCAATACCTTGGCCAACGCCTTGGCCTGCACCCGTTACCAATGCCACTTTTCCGTTCAATCTGCTCATGCTGATTTCCTGTCGAATCGTTATTTAATTAAATAGGACAGTAGTCCTTTCTAGAGCGGCGATTGTGCCCGGGCCGAGCGAGAAAGGAAACGAGAAATTCGATATGGAGAAATTTAATAAGCCCCAGTCGCGTCACCAACGCTCATCGTCGTTCCGCGACCCGGGGTAGATGCCAATTAGCTCAATCGTGCCGGTAAATATCCATATCCTTAGTTTCGCGAATAAACAGTGTTCCGATGACGAGCGTCATCGCCGCTATAACGATCGGATACCAGAGACCGTAGTAAATATCGCCGGTGGCGGCGACCATCGCGAATGAAGTCGTCGGTAGGAACCCTCCGAACCAGCCGTTGCCGATGTGATAGGGCAGCGACATTGAGGTGTAACGAATGCGCGTCGGAAACAGCTCGACCAGAATCGCCGCGATCGGGCCATATACCATCGTCACGTACAGAACCAGCAGCGTAAGCAGTGCGACCACCATCGGCGCATTGATTTGCGTCGGTTCCGCTTTGATGGGATAGCCGGCATCGGCAATCGCGGCACCGAGTTCTTTATCGAAGGCTGCACTGCGCTGTTTGAGTTCTTCCTTGCTTAAATGCCGGCCGTCGAAACTCGCGATGAGTGTGTCGCCCACTTGTACGGTGGTGAGCGATCCAGCTGGCAGTGTGTTGTTCGAATAGTTCACGCTATTTTTTGCGAGAAACGATTTGGCGATGTCGCAAGAGCTGGTGAAGCTCGCTTTACCGACGGGATCGAATTGAAACGAGCAAGTCGCCGGATCGGCATTGACGATGACAGGAGCGTTCATTTGCGCGGCTTCAAGCGCGGGGTTCGCATAATGCGTCAGCGCTTTGAAGATCGGAAAATAAGTCAACGCGGCGAGCAGGCAGCCAGCCATGATGATCGGCTTGCGGCCGATCTTGTCCGACAGCGCACCGAAAATAACGAAAAACGGCGTGGCGATCAGCAAGGCCAGTGCAATATAAATATTCGCGGTGGCATCGGCTACTTTTAGAATTTTGGTCAGAAAAAATAACGCGTAAAACTGGCCGGTGTACCAGACAACCGCTTGACCTGCAGTAAGGCCGACCAGCGCAAGAATGACGATTTTTAAGTTCTTCCATTCGCCGAACGATTCGCGCAATGGCGCTTTCGACTGTTTACCTTCTTCTTTCATGCGTTGAAATGCCGGCGATTCGCTGAGCGATAAACGTATCCACACCGATATGCCCAGCAATACCGAAGACAGCAGAAACGGAATGCGCCAGCCCCATTCTGAAAACGCGTGTTCCCCCAGTGTGGTGCGCGTGATCAGAATGACGATCAGCGATAAAAACAAACCGAGCGTCGCTGTGGTTTGAATCCAGCTTGTAAACAGGCCGCGTTTTCCGTGCGGCGCATGCTCGGCAACATACGTCGCGGCGCCGCCATATTCGCCGCCGAGTGCGAGGCCCTGTAATAACCGCAAAGCGATCAGCATGATCGGCGCAGCAATGCCGATCGATGCATACGAGGGAAGGCACCCGACGACGAATGTCGACAAACCCATAATCAGGATCGTTACCAGAAACGTATATTTACGTCCGACCAGATCGCCGAGTCGGCCAAATACCAGCGCGCCGAAAGGTCGCACGGCAAATCCTGCGGCAAAGGCGAGCAGCGCAAAGATAAATGCCGCTGTTTCGTTAACGCCGGAAAAAAATTGTTTGCTGATAATTACCGCCAGCGCGCCATACAAATAAAAGTCGTACCACTCGAAGACGGTGCCGAGCGATGACGCAAACACCACCTTGCGTTCAGCGCGCGTCATCGAAGCATTGGTTGCAGCGGAGTTCATACGAAATTCCTTATCGATTCGAATATTATTTTTCTAACGCTGGATCATCACTATCGATGATCCAGCTAACGATGTCCGGCTAACGGAAGAGCTAAGGCGCGATGCCGTTCAATCGCTGACGGCTGTCGTCACTTTGCGCGGTGCCCGCATTTAGGTTCCCATCGATTGTGGAAATGGCGACGTACCCTTCGCGCAGAGCGATGCCTTCGTCGGTTATTTTTTCCGGCGACAGGCCCTGCGCTTTCAAATCGGCGACGATGCCGAGGGTAATGCTGCCGTCCTTCTGCAGGCGGGGTTGAAGTGCGATCGTGGTGAACGTGCCGACGTTGGTGAACAACACACCTTTTGGAGCGCCGTTACCTGGATAGTTGATGTTGAGTCCGATGCCTGCAGGCAGTAATGCTCCACCATTCGCTTTGGTCTGTAAGCGTGCGACAACATCGACGACGAGCTTGGCGGCCAACGGATAACGATCGTCGGCGGCCGGAATGGCGAGGCTGACGGCAATCGCAGGCACACCCTGCTGAAGTGCAGCCACTGCAGCGCTGACGGTGCCCGAATGATTGGTCATCGTTCCCACATTTTCACCGCGATTAATTCCGGAGATCACCAGATCGGGCTTGTTCGCGCCACTCATCATTTGCAGGCCGATCAGTGCCGAGTCGGCAGGGCTGGCGCTGACACGTTGTCCGTCGGCGATAAAGGGCAAGGGTAATGGTGCCTTGCAGCCAGTGGTGGCCGCGGCTATGCAGCGTCGATTGGCAGCGCTGGTTTTTGTGTAATTGATATCGAGTTGCCCAACCTGGAAATTCAATTTCTGACAGCCGCCATTGACTAGCGTCAGCCGCGAACCCTGACCGCTTTGATCCGATGCCGGCGCGTACATTTCGATCGTGTGGCCCGCAGCCTGCAGTGCATCGGCAAGCGCATTGATGCCCGGCGCGGTACAGCCGTCGTCATTCACCAGCATGATTTTTAATGCGTGGCTCGGTGCGGCGAATGCGAGCAGCAGGCAACCGGTTGCGATACGCAGACGCGAATAAACAGAATTTTTAATCATCGGACACCACCATGGTTATTGTTAATTTTTGCGACGAGGCGGCAGTTTACCTCAGGGTCGGCGACCATTAAGCCTTTTGGACTATGAATTCCGCGAGCCGCTGCGGTAGGGTGGGCGCTGTTCATATGGCCTTATTCGGCCATGCATCGACCCACGCCCTATTATCGAAAGCAGCAGGAATTGATCATGAGAGAAGCCGTCATTGTTTCCACCGCACGCACCCCGATGGGCAAAGCATTTCGCGGCGCATTTAACGATACCGAAGCGCCGGCGCTGGGCGGTCATGTGGTGCGCGCAGCCGTCGAGCGTTCGGGTATCGATCCTGCGCTGTTCGAGGATTGCGTGATCGGCGCCGTTGCGTTGCAAGGCACGCAGTCATACAACATTGGCCGTCTGTCGGCGGTGGTGGCCGGCTTGCCGGATCAAGTGCCGGGCATGACCATCGAGCGTCAATGTTCTTCCGGCTTGATGGCAATTGCGCATGCCGCGAAAGGCATCATGTGCAATGAATATGATGTCGTCGTCGCCGGCGGCCTCGAATCGATTTCGCTGACGCAAACCAAACACAAGAATACCTATCGCAACGTATCGAAAGCGGTGCTCGCGGTCGATCCGACGGCGTACATTCCGATGATCGAAACCGCCGAAATCGTCGCCGAGCGCTACAACATTTCGCGCGATGCACAGGACGAATATTCGTTCCAAAGCCAGATGCGTATTGCCGCCGGTCAGCGCGACGGAAAATTTGCCGATGAAATCGTGCCGATGAAATCGGTCATGGCGATCACCAACAAAGAAACCGGTGAAGTCACTTATAAGGAAGTGACGTTGCAACGCGATGAGTGCAATCGCGCCGATACTACGCTGGAAGGTTTGAAATCGCTGAAACCTGTTTGGAAGGACGGCCAATGGGTGAAAGAAGGCCGCTTCATTACTGCCGGTAACGCGTCGCAATTATCCGACGGCGCATCCGCGTCGGTACTCGTCGACAGCAAATTCGCGGAGAGAAATAATCTGAACCCGCTCGGGATCTATCGCGGTGTTGCCGTCGCCGGTTGCAAGGCTGACGAGATGGGCATCGGTCCGGTTTACGCGGTACCGAAATTGTTGAAACAGCACGGTCTGACGGTCGATGACATCGGTCTGTGGGAATTGAATGAAGCGTTCGCGAGCCAGGTCATTTACTGCCGCGACAAACTCGGTATCGATAATGAAAAAATGAACGTCAACGGTGGCGCCATTGCGATCGGCCATCCGTTCGGCATGAGCGGCGCACGCATGACAGGTCATGCACTGATCGAAGGCAAACGTCGCGGCGCGAAATATGTAGTGGTGACGATGTGCATCGGCGGCGGTATGGGTGCGGCCGGCTTGTTCGAAGTCATTTAAGCCGAAGTCGTTTAACCCCAGGTTGTTTAAACCGAAGTATTTGCAGGAGCGTCGCATGAACATCGAACATCAAAAATCTGTGGTCAATGATTACATCCGTTTGATGACGGCGGGAGATTGGCAGAGCGTTGCCAATCTCTATGCGCAAGATGCAACGGTTGAAGATCCAGTGGGTACCGAACCGGTATGCGGTATTGAGGCGATCACCGCGTTCTATAAGAAAAATACCGATCCTTCGGTCGCATTGAAGCTCGATTTGCTCGGAGCTATTCGCGTAGCGGGTAATGAGGCGGCATTTCCGTTCGGTGTGTCGTTGACGCTGAAGGGCCAGCGCATGCGCGTTGAAGTGATCGATGTATTCAAATTCGATGCGCAAGGCAAAATCATTTCGATGAAAGCGTATTTCAGCCCTGAGAATTTTGTTGCTGCGGAATAACGATTGACGATGATTACGATCGATTTAAACGGAAAAGTAGTTTTTATCACAGGCGGCACCAAAGGCGTCGGTAAAGGTATTTGCGAAAAATTTTTGCAGGCCGGCGCCACGGTAATTACCTGTGCGCGCAATGCGCCGGAAACATTGCCGCAGGCCGATGGCCGCAGTGCGGTTTTTCGCGCGCTCGACGTGCGCGATATCGATGCCATCAATGATTACTTTGCGTGGATAGAAAACGAATTCGGTCGTCTCGATTGCCTCGTCAATAACGCGGGTGGTGCACCGATGGCGGATGCGGCAACGGCATCACCACGCTTTCACGAAAAAATCATTCAGCTCAATCTAATCGCGCCGCTAAATATTGCGCAGGCCGCCAACCGCATCATGCAAAAACAAGATGCCGGCAGCACTATCGTTAATATCGCCAGCGTCAGCGCGGCGCGTCCATCGCCGGGCACGGCTGCTTACGGCGCGGCAAAAGCAGGGCTGGTAAATTTATCGCGTTCGCTCGCAGTCGAATGGGCGCCTAAGGTGCGCGTCAATTCGATCATTGCTGGTTTGATCGTCACCGAACAGGCGCATTTGCATTATGGCGATGATGAAGGCATTGCTGCCGTGGGGCGCACAATCCCGCTCGGACGCATGGCTACGCCGGAAGATATTGCGAATCTGTGCTTGGTATTGGCATCGCCGCTGAGTGCGTATGTTAGTGGCGCGGCGATTACTGCCGATGGCGGGGGCGAAGCACCGGCATTCCTACAGGCATCGAATTCCCCGGAAAAAAACCATTAGTCATTCGAATAGCCAATAAAAAAGCGGACTTTGTGTCCGCTTTTTTATTGGATGTGATTTTAAGGCGCGATCGAAGCCAGACTTTTTAATACAAGACTTACCAGCATCGATTGTTGCGTGACACCGGTTTTCGAAAAAATCGCACGTAGATGCGCCCGTGCCGTGTTGCGGGCGATATTCAATTCATGCGTGACTTCGTCGAGTGTTTTGCCTTCGGCAAGCAGAATCGTGAGCGTCGCTTCCGTTTGCGTCAGATGATAAAGCGTCATCAATGTTTTCGTCGAAATCGCGATTTTTTCTGCTGGGCTGCTGATGAAAACAATCAGGTGCGGAGTATGGCTCGGTGCAATATACCGATCGACCGGCAGCGGTTTGACGACTAATTCGTAATCGGGTTTACCCGAGGGGCGCGGCAGCGACATCGCCTGAATGGCGAGCGGCGGTGCAATTTCGCTGCGCTGGTTTTTTAATGCGATCTGAATTTGTTGGCGCAGCGTTTCGTTCAGGTCGGTGTTCTTGATATGAATCTGATTGTGCAAGCGCGCGATGCCATCTTTCTCATTGAGAAAACGCTCCGCAGCTTCGTTGCATTGCACGATGTAGCCGTGCTCATCGAGCGTGATCGAGCCAACCGTCCGACCGAATGTCGCACGTGCGTAAAACTGGCGCTCTGAATCGAGCTGAATCAATTTCACGCCATTGGTCACGGCGCGGCATACGTGCGTCGAAAGCAGCGCGACAAATTCGCGTTCATCCGCTGAAAATGCGTTACCGGCTTGTGGGCGGCATAAACGCAATGCGTAGCGGCGGCCCTGTGTATCGCGCAAATCGATACCGATGACGTGGTAAAGATCATCGTTCTGCAAATACTGTTTATAAAAATCGGTTTGTTCGAGTTTTGCGCGCGGCATCAATTCGTCGAGCGAAATGACCTGGTTTTCCGGAAGTTCGTGGAGCGGGTCGAGCGCGTGATAACTCTGTGCATTCGGTGCCCCGGAATGAATCGAAGTGGGCGGTCGATTCTGCCCGCTCATGAATTGCATTCCAGGGTCGCGACTATTCGGTTGACGCAAAATCAACGTCGCAAAATTCAACGCGAGCAGCGTGCGCAAATCTTCGAGAAACGATAGAAACGGCAGTTCTTCGAACGGCCCTTGATAAAGTTTATCGAGCAGCGTGCTGTATTGTTTGATATCGAGGTCTGGCAGCATAACGGACCTTCTTTAAGCCGCTGATAAATCGTCATTCTTTCGCAGCAGGCGGGGGCGGATTATAACAGCCAATCGACAGCAGCTGACCAGCGGCGGTTGCAGCGCTGGCGGCCCGCCTCGTAAGATTGCCGGCGGTGGAAAATGATGTGCCCGAGTGTTAATCAAAGGATGAAATAAAAATGAACAAGGTCAAGCTGTCTTTATTGGCATTATTTTGTTGGGTGGTCAGTGTCGGCGCGAATGCCGCCGAACGTTTACCTGTGTCCGCATTCGCCTCGCTGCCTGAAATCAGCATGATGCGGTTATCGCCTGATGGTAAAAAAGTGGCGAGTCTTGTGAATCAAGCCGCTAATACGCTGTTGATAGCTCAGGATGTGGATGGGAAAAACGCCAGCGTATTGTTTACGGTGGATAATAACGGGCGCTCGATCAATTGGTTCGCCTGGAAAAATAATGATCGCCTGCTGGTCAGCGTAAGAATGGCATCGAGTCGTGGCGGTGTTACGACTATTGAAACGCGACTGATATCTGTTCGCTCCAACGGCGACGACCTGCGTAATCTGGTGAAATTCAATCCGGATGGATTGCATCAATTTCACGACTCGCAATTTCAGGACAAAGTCGTCGATTGGTTGCCTGATGATCCCGATCATATTCTTCTTGCCCTCGATATCCTTAAACCGTTGGCTCCTGATGTGTATAAAGTCGACATCAACACAGGTTCTCGCGACAAGATTCAGAATGGCAGGGAGTATGTGTTTGACTGGATCACCGATCGCCAGCATCGGGTGCGCGCAGCGGTCAAGACCAATTACCGTTTTAAAAACGGTAGCGATTCAGATTACGAGGTTTTATTCACTCTGCCCGACAAGAACGAATGGAAAACCGCATGGAAATATGCTGCTCTCAGTGAGGAGGAAATTGAGCCTTTAGGTTTCGCAAACGATCCAAATATTTTGTACGTGAGTGCGTATAAAGATGGATATCGAGGCGTTTTTACTGTCGATTTACGCGATCCGATGCTTAAGTTAGTTGTGAAAGATTGGGCGATGGGTCGAGATATCGATGGCCGATTATGGTATTCGCAAAAAAATCATGAAGTCATTGGGCTCATTAACGAAAACGAGCGCGGCGATTATCGATTATGGGATGAATCATTACTGTCACTGGAGGGTGGCATCGATAAAGCCATGCCCGATTCGATCAATTCTTTTGTTTCGTTTAGCGAGGACGAAACGCGTTATCTCCTATATGCCGCTAGCAGTAATTATCCCGGCACGTACTATTTGGGCGATCGCAAAACCAAACGACTGGAACCTATTGGCTCGACTTACTCAAAGCTGACGACCGAGATTCTTGCCGGTAAGCGCATGGTGAAATATCAGGCTCGCGATGGAGTTGAGATTCAAGCGTACCTGACGGTTCCGAAGGGTGTTGATGCGAAGAAATTGCCCACAATTATCTTTCCGCACGGCGGCCCAATCTACAAAGACGATGCGGATTTCGATTACTGGACAGAGTTTTTTGCCAATCGCGGTTACGCGGTACTGCAGATGGATTTTCGCGGATCAGCTGGTTATGGCTACGATTTCATGGCTGCGGGCTTTAAACAGTGGGGGCTGCACATGCAGGACGATATTGTCGACGGCACGCGCTGGCTTATCGATAGCGGTATAGCCGACAAGAACCGCGTGTGTATCGCGGGTGCCAGTTTCGGTGGATACGCCGCGTTAATGGGCGCCGTGAAGAATTCGGACATGTACCGCTGCGCGATCAGTTTCGCGGGCGTGACCGATCTTCAAGATCTCATTATTAATAAGCGTGACTATGTGAACGGGGATGTTGCAGAGAAACAGATTGGCCAGGCGTGGGGCGATCGCGTGCAATTACAGTCAAACTCTCCGCGCTATCAAGCCGATAAAGTTCGGATACCAGTCTTGCTCGTTCATGGCAGCAAAGACCGCGCAGTCCCAATCCAGCAGGGCAGGGACATGGCCGATGCCCTACAAGGCGCCGGTAAACCGTTTAAGTTTATCGAGCTCGAAGATGGCGACCACTGGCTCAGCAGCTACCAACACCGAATCAAATTGTTTGAAGCAATGGATGAGTTTTTGGCGACGCACTTGGGAACCGGCTCAACTGCTAGTGCGTCCAACACCCAGGCCAATCGATAATCAATTGAGGATTCAATCATGAACAAATGGCTGCGCGTTTACGGAATTGCGCTCATTACCGTGGTGTTGAACGCGTGCGGGGCGATTCCAGTCAGCACCGATTACGATCCCAACTGGCAAGTGCCTGCAAATCCAACGTACGCATGGATGCCGCGGCCGATGCAGAAAAGCGATCCGATGATCGATAACGATCTGGTTGCTGGTCGCGTCTATCGCGCGGTTGACGATCAGCTCGGTATGCATGGATTTACGCGAGCGGCTCGTGAGGCCGAGGCAAATCTTCTGATCGCGTATCACATCGGCGAAGAAGAGAAGCTCGACATCGATACTTTTCATTCGAACTTCGGTTATTACCCGTGCTGGCATTGCTGGGGTGGTGGATACGATAACGATATTTCGGTGCGCCAATACACACAGGGCAAGTTGATCGTCGATATGGTCGACGCGAAAACGAAACAATTGGTCTGGCGCGGTATCGCTTCGCGGCGAGTGCCTGATTTTAAAACGCCACAAGAACGCGATAAGTACATTCGCGATACCGTGGCGGCAATTTTCAAGAAATTCCCCCCCCAATAATCGCGTTCATAAAAACGGGCGGCGCAGCGGTTGCGCCGGGGCATCTTTTTACGCACAATACGCGCCCTCGCGAGCAGCCGGCTAGCTAGGTCTTGTT
>CBFHCK010000003.1:0-20025 GCA_965653955.1 uncultured Spongiibacteraceae bacterium | reverse complement strand
GTTGGCGCACGTTGCCGGGCCAGTCGAGCTTGGTCAGAAACGTTTCGGCTTCCGGTGTCAGCACCTTCGTTTCGACACTGAGTTCTTCCGCTGCTTTCTTGAAGAAATATCCCATCAGCCGCGGGATGTCCTCGCGGCGGTCGGACAATTTCGGAATGTGGATGCGGATGACGTTCAAGCGGTGAAACAAATCCTCGCGGAATTTATGTTCCTGTACGAGTTTTTCGAGATTCTGGTGCGTCGCCGCGATGATGCGCACATCGACTTTGACCGGCGTATGGCCGCCGACGCGGTAAAACTCGCCATCGGCCAGCACGCGCAACAGGCGCGTCTGTGTTTCTGGCGGCATATCGCCGATTTCGTCGAGGAACAGGCTGCCGCCGTCGGCCTGCTCGAAGCGGCCTTGGCGCTGCTGCGCGGCGCCGGTAAACGCGCCTTTTTCGTGGCCGAACAGTTCGGATTCCATCAAGTCGCGCGGTATCGCCGCCATGTTCAGCGCGATGAACGGTTTGACCGAGCGCGGGCTATGGCGATGCAGCGCGCGCGCCACCAGCTCTTTACCGGTGCCGGATTCGCCGTTGATTAACACGGTGATATTCGAATGCGAGAGCCGGCCAATCGCGCGAAATACTTCCTGCATCGCCGGCGCTTCGCCGATGATTTCCGGCGTCGCGTGCGGCGATTCCGGCTCGGGCTCGATGCGACGTTCGCGCGCATGCGCCAGTGCGCGTTTGGTTACGGCGACGGCTTCGTCGATATCGAATGGTTTCGGCAGATATTCGAATGCACCGCCCTGATACGACGCGACTGCGCTATCGAGATCGGAATGCGCAGTGGTGATAATCACCGGCATGCCGGGGTGATCGCGGCCGAGCCGCGCGAGTAATTCGAGACCGTCGATGCCGGGCATCCGAATATCGCTGATTACCGCGTCGGGCTGGCCGCCGATCAGTTCATGGCTGATCGCTTCGGCGCTGTCGAACGCCTGGGTGCGAATGCCGGCCTGGTTCAGCGCTTTTTCGAGCACCCAGCGGATCGAGCGATCATCGTCGACGATCCATACCGTGTTCGCTTTACTCATTCTAATTCTGCTCCGCTAAAGGCTTCGTATCAGGTCAATTCGAGGGGGATATAGAGTGAAAAAATGGTGTTGCCCGGTTGGCTGCGGCATTCGATCAGCCCGCTGTGACGATTGATGATCGATTGCGAAATCGATAAGCCGAGGCCGGTGCCGTCGGGGCGGCCGCTCACCATCGGCAGAAAAATGGTTTCCAGCAGATCGGCCGGCACCCCGGGGCCGTCGTCGATGATGTCGACCCGGGCTACCAGGCGATGGCGCTGCGTTCCGATCGTGAATTGACGCAGCGCGCGCGAACGCAGCGTGATCGTCGGCGGTGTCGGTGGCGTAGCCATACCATTGATAGCTTCCACGGCATTGCGGACGATGTTCAGCACCGCTTGAATGAGCTGCTCTTTGTCGCCGAGCAAGTCGGGCAGGCTGGGATCGTAATCGCGCACGAAACGGATCTGGCCAGAGGTTTCGGCTTCCAGCAACTGACGCACGCGCTCCAGCACCTCGTGCAGATTGAGCGGCTTCTTATCGGGAACTTTATGCGGGCCGAGCATCTGATCGACGAGGTTTCGCAGCCGGTCGGCCTCTTCGATGATGATGTTGGTGTAGTCCTTCAGCGCGGTATTTGGCAGCTCGCGTGCGAGCAGTTGCGCTGCTCCCCGCAAACCGCCGAGTGGGTTTTTGATCTCGTGCGCGAGACCGCGCACCAGCGCGCGCGTGTTTTGTTGGGAGCTGAGAATCCCCTCTTCCCGGCTGATGCGCAGCATGCGATCGAGCGGCTGCACCTCGAGTACCAACGAAATCCGGTTGTCGTCCTGCAGAACCGGGCTCACCGCGTAGTCGACGGTAATCTGCTGGCCGCTGGTCAGCGTCAATATGGTTTCGCGCTTGGTATAGGCACTGCCGCTGCGAATGGCTTCGCGCAGCCCGGCGACGGTATTGCCTTCTTCGACGAACAGACTGGTTATGGGCTCGCCCAACATGCGGGAGCCGGAGATTTCCAGGAGTGCTTCAGCGGCGGAATTGATATAGCCCACTTTTAAATCGGGCTCGACCAGCAAGATGGCCGTTTTCAGATTGTCGAGTATCCGTGTGTGGAGCGAATCAGAAGCCATAAAGTGATTGCTGGTCATGCCGCGACGGGGAATGCTGGACGCAAAAGCAATTTCTAAACCATGTCAAAAAATGGTGCTTGCCACGCCCGCGTCTGGGTGAATTACCAGCGGGTATGCCTTAAAAAGCCTGTAAGGCTGCTGGGTTTGGCGCAAAACAAGAGCGAATAATCGGCAGCGTGCCCTCATTGGGCGTGAATAACAAGTTGCCGCGCTCGTTTATGGTGCGCTCAGTACGAGTCGCGATCGTAATGTACGCGCTCGAGGTTCGCTTTGGCCTCATCCACCGCCCGCTGTAGCGAATTGATGCGTTCCATTCGCTGTTGCGTGGGCCGCACGCCGCCATCCGCCCTTCCCATGAAGTCGCCTGGCTGGGTTTCCTGCCCCGCCGCCAGCGCCGCTTCGGCTTGTTGCACGGCGGATTCGGCGTTGGCGATTTTTTCGCGCCGCGATAACTCTTCGTTGGTGGCGTTGCTGCGTTCCTGTGCCGCGCGGGATTTTTGCTCCGCTTCAAGCGATTCGATATGGCTGGGTTTTTCGCTGGGAATCACATTCTGGTTCGGATCGATGGGGACTTCCTGCGTGCGCGATTTATCGCCCTTGGTAGCCGGCGGCTTTTGCGAATAAGTGACGTTGCCGTCCTTATCGACCGATTTGTAGACCGACTCTGCAGCGGCAAAACCGCAGCAACCTAACAGCACCAGCGGTACCAGCATCGGAATTCGGAACATAGAGCCTCGGTCAGCAACGAAGGATTGGGCAGCCCCATTATTCGCTGAGCGCCGGCCAAAAAAAAGCCCGCCATGAAGGCGGGCTTTTGTGTATAGCTAAGAGCCGGTTAACAGCTCTCGTGCTCGATTAGCAGCTGTAGTACATCTCGAACTCGACCGGGTGAGTGGTCATGTTCAAGCGCTCTACCTGCTGTTTCTTCAGGGCGATGTAGGCATCGATCATTTCGTTGGTGAACACGCCACCAGCGGTGAGGAAGCCGCGATCCGCATCGAGCGCCGCCAGCGACATTTCGAGCGTGTGCGATACGGTCGGAATCGCTGCTGCTTCTTCCGGTTCCAGATCGTACAGATCTTTGTCGGCTGGATCGCCGGGGTGAATCTTGTTCTGGATGCCGTCGAGACCAGCCATCATCAGAGCCGCGAAGCACAGGTACGGGTTCGCTGACGGATCCGGGAAGCGGGTTTCGATACGGCGGCCTTTCGGGCTGGTGACGTACGGAATACGAATCGATGCGGAACGGTTGCGTGCCGAGTAAGCCAGCATTACCGGTGCTTCGAAGCCTGGAACCAGACGCTTGTACGAGTTGGTGCCCGGGTTACAGATCGCATTCAGCGCGCGCGCGTGCTTGATGATGCCGCCGATGTAGTACAGCGCGAGTTCGGACAGGCCTGCATACGCATCGCCGGCGAACAGGTTGACGCCATTTTTCGACAGCGACTGGTGCACGTGCATGCCCGAGCCGTTATCGCCAACCAGCGGTTTCGGCATGAAAGTCGCGGTTTTGCCATACGCATGCGCAACGTTGTGTACGCAGTACTTGAGGATCTGTACTTCGTCGGCTTTTTTCACCAGCGTGTTGGCGCCAACGCCGATTTCGCACTGGCCGGCAGTCGCCACTTCGTGGTGATGCACTTCGAGAACGAGGCCCATCGATTCCATGGCATCGCACATTGCAGCGCGGATGTCATGCAGCGAATCGACCGGCGGTACCGGGAAATAACCACCTTTGACGCCCGGGCGGTGACCCATGTTGCCTTCGCTGTACTCTTTGTGCGACGACCATGCGGCTTCCGACGAATTGATCGAGTAGCCGACGCCAGAAATGTCAGCGTGCCATTTCACATCGTCGAAAATGAAGAATTCGGGTTCCGGTCCGAACAGCGCGGTATCGGCGATGCCGGTGGATTTCAAATAGGCTTCTGCGCGCGCAGCAACAGAACGCGGATCGCGCTCGTAGCCTTGGCCGGTAGCCGGCTCGACGATGGTGCAACGCAGGATAACGGTGGGATCATCAAAAAATGGATCGAGCACGGCGGTCGAATCGTCCGGCAACAGGATCATGTCGGAGTCATTGATGCCTTTCCAGCCAGCGATCGACGAACCATCGAACATTTTGTCGGTAACGAAAGTGCCTTCGTCGACGGTGGAGGCCGGGTAGGTCACATGCTGTTCTTTACCGTGAGTATCGGTGAAGCGCAGGTCGACCCACTTCACGTCGTTATCTTTGATCAGTTGCAGAGTTTTCTCTGACATTTCCGGGATTCCTCCGACAGGATTTGAATTACAGCGGCTGGATCAGCCGCCCGAGCACAAAAGGCGGGCGATTATATCGCCGATTCGGGAAATTACTCACTGCTGCTGTGCGTGCTGCAGGGTTGGCGCTTGCAATGCAGCCTCTATGCCACGGAATTGTCCCCATTAAACCGCTGAAATGGATAGCTAGTTAGAGCGGTCTGCATCAATAAGGACCAATTTGGTGCATTGTGCTGGTGCATTGAGCTCTATTTTGGTGCGATTTTTCATTAAAACGCCGACGACCCGAGCGGTATAATCGCGCCCCCTTCGCCGAAACCCTATGCCATGAAGTTCATCGTCAAATTCTTTCCCGAAATCACGATCAAGAGCCGGATCGTGCGTAAGCAATTGACCAAGATGCTGCGCGATAACCTGCGCGTGCAGATGAAGCAGATAGATCCGGAGATTCTGATCGATCGCGATTGGGACAAGCTCACCATCGTCACTGCCAGCCAGCAAGTGGATCAGCAACAGGCACTGATCGATGTTCTGCGCTATACGCCGGGAATCGCCTATTTCCTCGACGTGCAGGAATACCCTTTTGTCGATCTGGCCGACGCGTATGCGAAAACATTCGCGTTGTGGGGCGAGCGGCTGCAAGGCAAAACATTCATGGTTCGCTGTAAGCACACCGGCACGCATGATTTCTCATCGCTCGACGTCGAGCGATATATCGGTGGCGAACTCAATCAGCACACTGACGCGCGCGGTGTTGATCTGCGTAATCCGGATGAAATCGTCCGCATCGAAATCCGCGCCGACCGATTATTTATCGTGAACGAACGCTTTGCCGGTATCGGCGGTTTTCCGATCGGCAGTCAGGAGGCGGTGGTCTCTTTGATCTCGGGTGGTTTCGATTCAACCATCGCCAGTTATTTCACGATGCGTCGCGGCATGCGCACACATTTTTGTTTCTTCAATCTCGGCGGCCGCGAGCACGAAATTGGTGTTAAAGAAGTTGCTTATTATTTATGGAATAAATTCGGTGCGTCGTCGCGCGTTAAATTTATCGCGGTGCCGTTCGAGCGTGTTGTCGCGGAGATTTTGAAGAACGTCGATGACTCGCATATGGGCGTCATCTTGAAGCGCATGATGCTGCGAGCGGCGACCGAAATCGCGCAAAAACTCGATGCGTCCGCGCTGGTGACCGGCGAGGCCATCGGCCAAGTGTCGAGCCAGACATTGACGAATTTGACGGTGATCGATCGCGCCACCGAAATGTTGGTGTTGCGTCCTTTGATCACGATGGCAAAGGGCGAAATTATTCAGTTGGCTCAGGCGATCGGTACCGAACAATTCGCGGCGCAAATGCCCGAATATTGCGGCGTCATTTCGGTGAAGCCAACGACGCGCGCAAAATTACAGCGCACCGAACACGAAGAAACAAAATTCGATTTCTCGGTGTTGTCCGATGCGATCGCGCAAGCGCAGTTCATCAATATCGATGAAATCGCGAACGACGAAGTGCAGCATGCGGATATCGAGATTCTTAGCGCGCCGCTCGCCGATTCTCCGATCATCGATATTCGTCATCCGACCGAAGCCGAACGTAAACCGCTGCGCGCGGGCAACGTCATTATCGAAAAAATTCCGTTCTATGAGTTGGCGACAAAATTTGCGGAGCTCGATAAAGAGAAAACTTATTTGTTGTATTGCGAAAAAGGCGTGATGAGCCGCTTGCATGCAGCGCATCTGGTTGAACAGGGCTTTCGCAATATCAAAGTGTATCGGCCCGCGCCATGAATCTTGACGTGGTGCTGTATCAGCCGGAAATTCCGCCAAATACCGGCAACGTAATTCGTCTCTGTGCAAATACCGGTGCGCGCCTGCATCTTATTAAGCCGCTCGGTTTTGAATTGGATGATAAAAAATTGCGACGCGCCGGATTGGATTATCGCGAATGGGCTGCGGTGCAATTGCACGATAATCTTGAGGCGTATGTGCAGCAATGCGCGCCGGCTCGGTTGTTCGCATTTAGCACCAAAGGCTCGCAACAATTTACCGACGTCGAATTCAGCGCGGGCGACGCATTATTGTTTGGCCCCGAAAGCCGTGGATTGCCGCTTGAGCTATTGCAGTCGTTACCGCACGAGCAAGTGCTGCGCTTGCCAATGCGCGAGCAGAGTCGGAGTTTGAATTTATCGAATACGGTAGCAGTGGCGGTGTTCGAGGTGTGGCGGCAGTGGGATTTTGTTGATGGCAAATAATCGAAATAATTTAAGGCGCGCTTAAAAATAAAAAAGGCATCGAAGTCGATGCCTTTTTTATTTCAGCGTCAAATTTTAATGTTGATTGCTTTGCTGCTGTGCCTGTACATACAGCGCTTCGAAGTTAACCGGTTGCAACATTAACGGCGGGAAGCTGCCGCGCAAGGCGAGGGAATCGACCGTTTCGCGTGCATACGGGAACAGAATGGTCGGGCACATGATCATCAGTACGCGCCGCAGTTGATCGCCTTCGAGACCTTTAACGAGAAACACGCCGGCTTGCTGCACTTCGATCAAAAACGCGGTTTCTTCACCGAGTTTTGCGGTGATCGTAATAGTCAGCACGGCTTCATAAATATCGTCGCTAACGCGGTCAGCCTTGGTGTTCAGATCGACTTGTACCTGCGGTTGCCATTGCTTTGTAAAAACCTGCGCGCCGAGCGGGACTTCGAACGACACATCTTTGATATAGATGCGCTGTACCGCGAATTGTTGCTCTTGATCTTGCTCTTGGGCTTGCGCCGGCTGGTTGTCAGTCATCGATAATTCCTCGTTAATGTTTTTGTTTTCGATCGGCAATCACAGCCGAAAATATTCCATATTAGGAAAGTAGTGGATCCAGTTTGCCGGCGCGTTCGAGCGCGTACAGATCGTCGCAGCCGCCGACGTGATAATCGTCGATCCATATTTGCGGCACTGTGCGACGCCTGCTGCGTTGCTCCATTTCAATACGCAGTTGGCTATCGTTAGCGACGTTGATTTCACGATATGCCACGCCCTTGCGTTCGAGTAAACGCTTCGCGTTGACGCAGTAGGGGCAATACGGAGTGGTATAAATCGTTACTTCAGTCATGCACGCCGACCTTTAACCTTTAATCAGCGGCAGCTGGGCACCTTGCCATTCGCCGATACCGCCACGCAGGCGATAAACTTTCGTAAACCCTTTGGCGCGTAATTGCTTGCCCGCCGCGCCGGCGTATTGGCCCATCTTGCAAATCAAAACGATGGGGCGCTCGCGCAACTTTTCCAATTGCCCCGCCTGTTCGTTGAGCTTGGCATACGGCACGTTGATCGCATCGACGATGTGACCTTTACGAAATTCAGCAGCATCGCGCAGATCGACCACCGCAGCATGCTCGGTGTTTACAAGGCTTACCAATTGTTGCGGACTCACCGTGGCGCCGCCGCGTTTTCCTTCATGTATAAGAAGGAGTATCACTGCGACAGCCCAGGCGGATGCCAGCGGCCATTGTTCGGTTAAGAATTCCAGAAAGATCAAAATATCGTCGCCTGCACAAAAACGTGAATGGTTGCGGGAGCCGTCTAAATCGGCGCGTAAGTATACACGCCGGCTTTCCATTGCCACAGCGAGCCGTCTGCCCGATTGCAGGGCAGCGCGGCGAGGCTGCATGGTTATTCGGTAAGCACCCAGCTACAATCGCGGCTTTCCGGTTGTGTGTCGTTAATCGTTATGGAAACCCGCAAAAAACCGCACGTTTTAATTATTCTCGATGGCTGGGGATACCGCGAAGATCCCGATGACAATGCAATTTTCCATGCACGCAAGCCGACATGGGATCAGTTGTGGAGCAGCGCTCCGAAGACGCTGATATCGGGTTCCGGACTTGATGTGGGTCTGCCCGATGGTCAGTTCGGCAATTCGGAAGTCGGGCATATGGCGCTGGGTTCCGGGCGGGTCGATTTTCAGAGCATCACGCGCATCGATCTCGATATTCAGCAACGCACTTTTTTCACTAACCCCGTTTATACGAAAGCGATCGACGCGGCCGTTGCTAAAGGCAGAGCGGTGCATGTGCTCGGTCTGCTATCGACCGGTGGCGTGCACAGCCATGAAAATCATATTCACGCGATGGTCGAGCTTGCTGCGCAACGCGGCGCCAAACGTGTGTTCGTACATGCATTTCTCGATGGTCGCGATACGCCGCCGCGCAGCGCCGAAAATTCGTTGCGCAGGCTCAGCGATAAATTGGCGACATTGAATTGCGGTCGCATCGCATCGATCGTCGGCCGCTATTTCGCCATGGATCGCGATAATCGCTGGGATCGCGTGCAGGCTGCGTACGATTTGCTGACGCAGATGAAAGCGGATTATCGCGTCGATAATGCCGTCGACGGTTTGCTGGCGGCATATGAGCGCGGTGAGGACGACGAATTCGTTAAACCCACCGCGATTCAAAAAGACAATGAGGAAACCGGAGCGATTGGGGACGACGATGCAGTCATCTTCATGAACTTCCGCGCCGACAGAGCGCGCGAAATTACCCGTGCTTTTGTGCAGAGCGATTTCACCGGCTTTGTACGTGAGCGTTATCCGCGTTTAGGCGCGTTTGTAATGACCACCGAGTACGCAGCGGACATCGATGCGCTGTGCGCTTATCCCTCGCAATCGATGATTAATTCGCTGGGCGAATATTTATCGAATCTTAAGAAAACGCAGTTGCGCATCGCCGAAACCGAAAAATATGCGCACGTGACATTTTTCTTCAGCGGTGGCCGCGAGGCCGTTTTCCCCGGTGAAGAACGCATTCTGGTGCCATCTCCCCAAGTAGCGACCTACGATCTGAAACCGGAAATGAGTGCGCCCGAAGTCACCGATAAGCTGGTTGCCGCAATTAAAAGCGGCACATTCGATCTGATAGTCTGCAATTACGCGAACGGCGATATGGTCGGCCATACCGGAATTTTCGCTGCTGCGGTAAAGGCAGTTGAAGCGCTGGATACCTGTTTGGCGCGCGTGGTTGCCGCAGTGCGCGAAGTGGGTGGAGAAGCATTGATTACTGCCGATCACGGCAATTGCGAGCAAATGATGGATTACGACAGCGGCCAATTGCATACCCAGCACACGACCGATCTGGTACCGCTTGTTTATGTCGGTGCGCGCGATCTAACGCTGCATTCAGGCGGCAAACTCGCCGATGTTGCGCCGACATTACTCGCGTTGATGGGACTTCCGCAGCCGGTGGAAATGACCGGCAACAATCTGGTGCAATTCAATTGAACGCATCGTTTGCGAGGCTCGCCTTAGTCGGTTACCTGATAGTGGTCGGTTGCCTGATGGCAGCACCTTCCGCATATGCCGCCGACGATGGCACTCGCGAGCAACTCGATCAAATCAAATCGGAAATGAGCAAGCTGCAAAAAATGTTGCAGCAATTCAAGGACGAGCGTGGGCGTTTACAGACTGATCTGAAGAAATCGGAAACCGATATCAGCGCCACACAAAAGAAAATGCAGCAGATTGAGCGTCAACTACGCCAACAGGAACTTGAACTAAAAAAATTGGAAGAACAGCGACAATCGTTGCAGCAATCCAAGAAAGATCAGCAGGGGAAAATCGCCACGCAAGTGCGAGCGGCATACGAGCTGAGTCAGCAGAATAAGTTGAAAGCGCTGCTGAACCAGGAGGATCCGGCAAAAATCGGTCGCACCATGGCGTATTACGATTATTTCAATCGCGCCCGCGCCGAACAGATCGACGCCTATATCGAATTGATCAGCCAGCTCGATTCACTACAACCGGAGATTGAGCAAAAATCCGAGATTCTGCGCAATACCAAAGCCGAGCTGGATAAGCAGCGCGAACAATTGGTTGGGGCTCGTGCAGAACGCACGCTAACGCTCACGAAATTGAATCAAAGCATTCAGAGCAAGGATGAGGAGCTGAAATCGCGCGCGCGCGATCGTGCTGCGCTCGAACAAGTGCTGCGCAAAATCGAACGCGAGAGCAAACAACGCGAAAAGCAGGAGCGCGAAGCGATCGCGCGTTCGCAATTGCAGCCCGTATTAGGGGGGCAGGCGTTTCGCGAATTGCGCGGCCGGTTGCCCTGGCCGGTGGCGGGTACGCCGGAAAACAGTTTCGGCAGTTTTCGCGCGGGCACGGATCTGCGCTGGCAGGGCATTAACATCAGCGCGCGCGAAGGCGATCAAGTGCGCGCAATCCACAATGGCCGCATCGTATTCGCCGATTGGTTGCGTGGGTCCGGGTTGCTAATCATTGTCGATCACGGCGACGGCTACCTGAGCTTGTACGCGCACAATCAGACTTTGTTGAAATCCGTCGGCGATGCGGTGAAATCCGGCGACGCGATCGCTACCGTCGGCAATAGCGGCGGCGAGCAACAGGCGCGGCTTTATTTCGAAATTCGTCACAAAGGCGTACCGGCGAATCCATCGGACTGGTGTCGCCGCGCGTAACCAACGTTAATATCGGTGCGACTAACCACTCGCATTT
Organism: uncultured Spongiibacteraceae bacterium; assembly: GCA_965653955.1. Classification (GTDB taxonomy): domain Bacteria; phylum Pseudomonadota; class Gammaproteobacteria; order Pseudomonadales; family CAMLJR01; genus CAMLJR01. The sequence continues at coordinate 9,075 of CBFHCK010000003.1, read as the reverse complement.
TCAAATTCTGCACTTCCACTCAAGCAGCGCCGAGGGCGTCCATGAATAAGCAGTATCGACACCGGTTAATCACTTTTGCAGCAGCGATTCTGTTAACCGGAACTGTCGCGGCGCAGGAAGGCAATAACGACGAGGGCAAATTGCCGCTCGACGAATTGCGTACGTTTGCGGATGTGTTCAACCAGATTAAGCAGAGCTACGTGGAGGATGTCGACGACAAGAAGCTGCTGGAAGATGCCATTCGCGGCATGCTTGCCGGACTCGATCCGCATTCAACCTATCTGGATGCCAAGTCATTCGATGAGCTGCAGGTAAATACCACCGGCGAATTTGGCGGTCTGGGTCTCGAAGTCGGTCTGGAAAATGGTTTTATCAAAGTGATTAGCCCGCTCGACGATACCCCAGCGCAGAAGGCTGGGATCGAAGCCGGCGATGTCATCATCAAAATCAACGGGCAGCCGGTAAAAGGCATGTCGCTGAACGAAGCCGTTGATTCGATGCGCGGTCCGCGCGGCAGCGAGATCGAACTGACGATCATGCGTGAAAGCCTGCGTCAGCCGCTCGACCTCAAGTTGAAGCGGGATACGATCAAGGTATTGAGCGTTCGCAGTCGTACGCTGGAGCCCGGCTACGGTTATGTGCGAATAGCGCAATTCCAGGCCAATACCGGTGCCGAGGTGCGCAAAGCCATCGAGAAGTTGCGCAAGGAAAACAAAACGCTGAAAGGTCTTGCAATCGATCTGCGCAACAACCCCGGCGGCGTTTTGCAGGCGGCTGTCGACGTTGCCGATGCATTCGTCACCGATGGTCTGATTGTGTACACCGAAGGCCGGCTGCCGAATTCCAAATCGCAATTTCGGGCGACCTCGGACGATATTGCCGAAAAGCTGCCGATCGTCGTGCTGATTAACGGCGGCTCCGCGTCAGCATCGGAAATCGTCGCGGGCGCTCTGCAGGATCATAAGCGCGCCGTCATTATGGGAACCGATAGTTTCGGTAAGGGCTCGGTACAGACCGTGATGCCGCTATCCGAAACCAGCGCCATCAAACTCACCACCGCACGTTACTTCACGCCGAATGGCCGTTCGATTCAGGCGCACGGCATTGCTCCCGATGTGGTTGTCGAGCGCGCGAAAATTGAAGCGTTACCGCGTGGCGGCGATATTACCGAGGCGGATCTGGGTGGCCATTTGCGCAACGGCGACGGCAAGGAAAGCAATAGCAAAGTCCGACGCGAAGAGGCACAGGACAAGCTGATTAGCGACAATCAGTTATACGAAGCGCTGACGCTGCTAAAAGGATTGAATGTATTTGGAATCACCCGGCCGACTGCGGCAGCAGTTGCCGCGCAGTGACGCCAAAAAAACGTTAAAAATGTCGCTGCGTTGAGGCAATGCTTTGTCGTTGCGAGTAATGGTTGGGGTTGAGCTGGCTGCTTAGCCAATGCGTTGGCGCTAGCCGCATATTGGCATATGTACATTTTGCAATTTGTCGTTAGAATCGCCCACGGCTGTATATTCCCTCCAACAGCGAGTCACTGATATGACAATGAATCTCAATCGAGCGGGTGAAGCAGGTGGTGTTCCATCGCGACGCAATCGCTTTTTTGTCGTCAATGGCGATTGGTATTTCAAGACTCGCGAAGGCGCGCCAATGGGTCCGTTCGACGATCGGGGTGAAGCCGAGCAGGGCCTTTACGATTTTATTGAATTCATGACGCTGGCCGAGCCGAAAACGCTGTCGCGTTTATACGCTGCACTAGCGCGCTAGCTACAGCCCGATTTCCACCCCATGCTCGGCCATAAAGCGCTTGGCCTGGGGCACGGTGAACTGCCCGAAGTGAAAAATACTCGCGGCGAGCACCGCATCCGCACCGCCTTCCTTAACACCATCGACTAGATGTTCTAACGATCCAACGCCGCCCGATGCAATCACCGGCACCGGTACCGCGTCGCTGATGGCGCGCGTCACGGCTAAATCGAAGCCTATTTTTGTCCCATCGCGATCCATGCTGGTGACGAGCAATTCGCCGGCGCCGTTAGCCACCATACGCTTTGCCCATTCAATCGTATCGATGCCCGTCGCACGGCGACCACCGTGCGTGAAAATTTCCCAGCGCAACGGTTCGCCCGGTCCGCTGACTTGTTTCGTATCGATCGCAACGACAATGCACTGCGAGCCGAATTTCTCGGCAGCCTCTTTGACGAAATCGGGATTATGAATAGCGGCGGTATTTATACTGACTTTATCCGCGCCGGCGTTCAGCATGCGCCGAATATCCTGCACGGTGCGAATGCCGCCGCCGACGGTTAACGGAATAAAAACCTGCTCGGCGATTTTTTCGACGGTGTGCACGGTGGTTGCGCGATCTTCGTGACTCGCGGTGATATCGAGGAACGTGATTTCATCGGCGCCCTGATCGTTGTAGCGCTTCGCGATTTCGACCGGATCGCCAGCGTCGCGAATATCGACAAATTGCACGCCTTTGACGACGCGACCCTTGTCGACATCGAGACACGGAATAATGCGTTTTGCGAGACCCATCGTTATAGCTCCACTTCGATTGCGGCGATCACAGCGCGTGCTTTTTCACGTGCTTCGTCGATTGATCCGCCACGCGCGAGCCCGACGCCCATGCGACGCTGGCCTCTCACTTCGGGTTTGCCGAACAGACGCAGTGCGGTGTCCGGGTCTTCTAATGCGTTGTCGAGGCCGCGAAATTGCACTTTGTCGGATTCACCTTCAACCAATAACGCACACGACGCGGAGGGGCCGAGCTGGCGAATGTGAGGAATCGGCAAGCCGAGAATGGCGCGCACGTGTAATGCAAATTCGGATAAATCCTGCGAGATCAATGTCACGAGGCCCGTATCATGCGGACGAGGCGAAACTTCGCTGAAAATGACCTCGTCGCCGCGCACAAATAATTCGACGCCGAACAGGCCACTGCCGCCTAACGCATCGGTTATGGCGCATGCGATCTGCTGCGCTTCTTCCAATGCAACGGGCGACATCGCTTGCGGCTGCCACGATTCTCGGTAGTCGCCGTCGATTTGCAGATGTCCGATCGGCGCGCAGAATTTCGTTTCTCCGCGCGTGCGCACGGTCAGTAACGTAATTTCGTAATCGAATTGCACGAAGCCTTCGACGATGACGCGACCGGCGCCAGCGCGGCCGCCGGCCTGTGCGTAATTCCATGCAAGGGGAATATCGTCGATGGATTTCACCATCGATTGCCCTTTGCCCGATGAACTCATAATCGGTTTAACGACGCACGGCATCCCGATCGCGTCGATCGCCGCGCGAAATTCTGCTTCGGTTTCAGCGAAGCGATAGGGCGATGTCGGCAGTTGTAGTTCTTCGGCGGCGAGGCGGCGAATCCCTTCGCGATTCATGGTCAGTTTCGCGGCGCGAGCGGTCGGTACGACGTGAAAACCCTCGCGTTCGAGTTCGATAAGCGTATCGGTCGCAATGGCTTCGATTTCAGGCACGATTAAATCGGGTTTTTCCAGTTCGACGATGCGGCGCAGCGCAGCATCATCGAGCATCGAAATAACGTGGCTGCGATGTGCAACCTGCATCGCGGGTGCACTCGCATAACGATCGACGGCAATAACTTCAACGCCAAAGCGTTGCGCCTCGATGGCGACTTCTTTCCCCAGCTCACCCGAGCCAAGCAGCAGAATTTTTTTCGCGGTAGAGGAGAGCGGTGTGCCGATAGTCGTCATAAATTTTTACTGATCGCAATAGCGCTGCGCGTCGGCGAGATCGAGCGAGCCTTCGTAAATCGCACGGCCGGTAATGGCGCCGAGAATACCTTTCGAAGCCTCGGCTTTCAGCGCGTGAATGTCGTCCATATTCGTTACGCCACCCGAAGCAATCACTGGAATCGATGACGCTTGTGCGAGCGCGACAGTCGCTTCGACGTTAACGCCCTGCATCATGCCGTCGCGGCTGATGTCGGTATAAACGATTGACGATACGCCGTCCTGCTCGAAACGTTTCGCGAGTTCGCTCGCCTGAATATTCGAAATCTCAGCCCAGCCATCGGTCGCGACCAGCCCATTTTTCGCATCGAGGCCGACAATGATGTGGCCTGGAAACAATTTACATACTTCGCCGACGAAAGCCGGTTCTTTTACTGCCTTGGTACCGATGATGACGTAGTCGACGCCGGCAGCAAGGTAATGCTCGATCGTTTCAATGTTGCGAATGCCGCCGCCGATTTGAATCGGCAATTGCGGAAATTTTTTTGCGATCGCGGTGACCGCTGCACCGTTGACAGGTGCGCCGGCGAAGGCGCCGTTCAAGTCGACCAGATGCAAACGGCGCGCGCCGGCGTCGACCCAGCGTTGTGCCATCGCTACCGGTTCGTCGCCATAGACGGTGGAGTCATCCATCAAGCCCTGACGCAGGCGTACGCATTTGCCATCTTTAAGATCGATTGCGGGAATGATTAACATCGAAAGAACTCAGCGGTGAAAGCAGCGCGACAGAAAATCAGATTTTTCCGGACCACTGCAGAAAATTTTTCAGCAACATTAATCCGGCGTCGCTGCTTTTTTCAGGGTGAAATTGCACGGCGAATAAATTGTCGCGTGCCAGCGACGCATGCAATGTCACGCCATATTGCGTCGTCGCGGCGACATACTCGGGTTGAGTGCATTGCACATAGAAGCTATGCACGAAATAAAAACGGCTGTCCTGCGCGATGCCGTGCCACAGCGGATGTGGAATGGTTTGATGTACCTGATTCCAACCCATGTGCGGCACTTTTAATTTTTCAGCATTTGCGCCGGTTAAAGGCTCGCCGAAAAATTTCACGGTGCCTGGCAGAATCGACAGGCAATCGACGCCATTGTTTTCTTCGCTGTGATCCATCAACGCCTGCATGCCGACGCAAATCGCGAGCACTGGCTTACCGCTGTCGATAACCTCGCGTACAACGCGATCGAAACCGAGCCGCAGAATTTCCGCCATGCAATCGCGAATTGCGCCGACGCCCGGAAAAATCACACGGTCGGCATTCAAAATATCGTGCGCGTCGCTGGTGATCATCACATTCGCGTTCGAATCGACATTGCGCAACGCACTCGCAACAGAGTGCAGATTGCCCATGCCGTAATCGATAACCGCAACGCTGGTCGGTTTTGACAACATAAGTTAAAGCGTGCCCTTGGTGGACGGCATCACGCCGCTCATGCGTTCATCGAGCTGACACGCCATGCGCAGAGCGCGGCCGAATGCTTTGAACACCGTTTCAGCCTGGTGATGGCTGTTCACGCCGCGCAAATTATCGATGTGCAGCGAGACTTTCGCGTGATTGACGAAGCCGCGGAAAAATTCGCCGAATAGATCGACATCGAAATTGCCGATACGGCCACGCGTGAACGGCACGTGCAATTCCAGACCGGGCCGGCCGGAAAAATCGATCACGACACGCGACAACGCTTCGTCGAGCGGCACATACGAATGACCGTAGCGATTCATGCCTTTCTTGTCGCCAACCGCCTGCGCGAAAGCCTGGCCGAGCGTAATGCCGACGTCCTCGACGGTGTGGTGATCGTCGATATGCAAATCGCCTTTCGCACGGATATCGATATCGATCAAACCATGTCGTGCGACCTGATCGAGCATGTGCTCGAGAAACGGTACGCCGATGTCGAAACGCGATTGACCGGTGCCATCGAGATTGATGCTGACGGTGATTTGGGTTTCGAGGGTATCGCGGGTGACTGTGGCCTGGCGCGCAGCCATGTCGATCTCCAAAGGGATAAATCGGTATTATAAAGAACTCACTTTGGATTTACCTCCCGCGATGCCTGTCAATCTCGAAATCATCAACCGTCCCGACTCGACCGATCTCGCCGATTTGGAAAAGATTTACGCCGACTATCCTTTGCCGCCGGTTTCTTCGCTGAGCGATTGGCTCGACAGCCAGCGCGATGCGGGCAAAACGCTGGTTGCCGGCCGCTTCAATGGCCGTTTGCTCGCCGCGTTATGGATCGCTCGCGATGGGCGAATCGAACACCTCTGCGTGCGCGCAGCAACGCGACGGCGGGGCACGGCGCGACAATTACTCGAATTGCTGCAGCAGAACGCGGCTCAAATGCACATCGACACTCTTCGCGTGGAAGAGCCTGGCGAGCTGGCCGACTTGTGGCGCCAGCTCGGTTTTCACAGCGTCGACAGCGGCTGGGTATGGACGCGCTGAATCGCCTCGAAATCGATATCGCCGCGCGTGTGCTGAGCTGGTTCGATCGCCACGGACGCAAACATCTGCCGTGGCAGCAAGATATTTCGCCGTACCGCGTGTGGGTATCCGAAATCATGTTGCAGCAAACGCAGGTGCAGACGGTGATTCCGTATTACCAGCGTTTTATGGAAAGGCTGCCGACCGTGCAGGCGTTAGCGGCCGCTAGTGAAGATGAAGTGCTGCATTTATGGACCGGACTCGGCTATTACAGTCGCGCCCGCAATCTCCACCGTACCGCGCAGCTAGTTTGCGAGCGTTGGCGTGGCGAATTTCCGAACGATGTCGAGAGCTTGAGCGAGTTGCCCGGCATCGGTCGTTCAACGGCCGGCGCTATCGTCGCAATTGCATTCCAGCGCCGCGCCGCGATTCTCGACGGCAACGTAAAGCGCGTGCTCGCGCGTTTTCATGCGGTGGCTGGGTATCCAGGAGAAGCTGGCGTCGCGAATGCACTCTGGCAATTCGCCGAGACGCATACGCCAGCACAGCGCGTCGCCGATTACACCCAGGCGATGATGGATCTCGGCGCGACGCTTTGTACACGCAGCAAACCGGTCTGCGCGTCGTGTCCGTTAACCGGCGATTGCGTGGCATATCGCGAGGCGAGGGTGGCGGACTTTCCCGGTAAAAAGCCGAAGAAAGTATTGCCGATAAAGACCGCACAAATGCTAATCATCAACGATCGTGAGGGCTCGATATTATTGGAGAGGCGTCCATCGAGCGGCGGAGTGTGGGCTGGATTGTGGGTCTTCCCCCAAATCGACAACGGTGCTGATCCGGTTGCGTATTGCCGCGACGGCCTAGGTCTGGATGTAGAGCTGCGCGAACGTTGGAATCCTTTTCGCCATACGTTCAGTCACTATCATTTCGACATCGAACCGGTACGGTTATGTGTGCAGCGCGAACCGACAGTGGTTATGGAGGCGGATCGCCATCTCTGGTACGACCTACGTAAACCGCCGGCGGTGGGACTTGCCGCTCCGGTCCTGAAACTATTGGCAAATCTGAGGTAATGCGATGACACGCATGGTGTTCTGCAAGAAATATCAACGCGAAATGGAAGGCCTCACTACGCCGCCTTATCCCGGTCCCAAAGGTCAGGAAATTTTCGAACACGTATCGAAGCAGGCGTGGCAGGAGTGGCAAGAACATCAAACGCAATTGATCAACGAGCGCAGACTCAGCTTGCTGGATCCGGCGACGAGAAAATTTCTGCAACAAGAAATGGACAAATTCTTTGCCGGCCAGGACTTCGCCAAAGCCGAAGGTTATGTACCGCCGCCGAAATAATGCTTCCGCATCGGCTTGACTCGCGTGGGGCATAACTGTTTAATACGCGCCTCTCGCGCCAGCCAGGCGCAGATCCCGCACGCCCAGGTAGCTCAGTCGGTAGAGCAGCGGATTGAAAATCCGCGTGTCGGCAGTTCGATTCTGCCCCTGGGCACCATGTGGCTATGCATGGATAGATCGATGTCGAAGTCTTCTTCACCTATTGATCTCTAGCTCTTGAACAGGGTGCATGTGGTCGCGCTCTCTTTGATCAAAATGCCAATCAAATACTGATAAATCTTGGCTGATACTGTCCACCAATAATCCCAATCTAGATTCGGGAGCGGACGATGCGTATCAATTTGAGCCGCGACTATGGATGAAAGCAGCCAATGAGTAAAAAACAGAAAGTCTTTGTTGCGGGCCATGGAGGCATGGTTGGTGCCGCCATTGTTCGCGCGCTGCTTCAGCACAGTCAATTTATTATCGTTAGCCGAGCCCGCTCGGAACTCGATCTTACTGATCAGCGCATGGTTCGAGATTTTTTTGAAGCCGAGCAAATAGACCAAGTTTATCTTGCTGCTGCGAAAGTTGGCGGTATTCACGCGAACAATACTTATCCTGCTGAATTCATCTATCAAAACCTCATGATAGAGGCGAATGTCATTGAATCTGCCTTTCGGACCGGGGTAAAAAAACTCTTATTCCTGGGGTCCAGTTGCATTTACCCAAAATTTGCAGATCAGCCGATGGCCGAAGATGCTTTACTCACCGGCACTTTAGAACCGACCAACGAACCTTATGCGATTGCCAAAATTTGCGGAATCAAGTTATGTGAAAGCTACAACCGTCAATATGCGGCAAGCCATGGTATCGATTATCGCAGTGTAATGCCGACTAACCTTTACGGTCCGGGCGACAATTATCATCCGGAAAACTCTCATGTGATTCCTGCGCTCATCTCTCGCTTTCACGAGGCGAAAATTCACGGTTCTTCAGCTGTTACCATTTGGGGCACTGGAGCTCCGAGACGGGAATTCCTTTACGTAGACGATATGGCAAGAGCTTGTGTCCACATTATGAATCTCGGCAAGGCAATTTATGATAAAAGTGTTTTGCCGATGCTCAGTCATATCAATGTGGGTTCCGGGTATGACCTTACTATCGCCGAGCTGGCAGAAGTGATCAAAAAAGTAGTGGGTTATTCCGGCAAAATCACCTTTGATTCTACGAAGCCCGATGGTTCTCCGCGAAAACTTATGGACAGCTCTCGGCTTAATGCTTTGGGATGGCAACCTGAGGTGACATTGGAGAAGGGTATCTCGTTTGCGTACGAGGAGTTTTTATCCCGCCTTAGTGTCGCGCCAGAATAGGTAAGGACATCATGGAACAAAAAAAAATAGCGTTGATTACGGGTATTACTGGGCAGGATGGTGCCTATTTGGCCGAATTTTTACTGGGCAAAGGGTACGTAGTGCATGGAATAAAGCGCCGCTCCAGCCTTTTTAACACGGATCGCATCGATCATCTGTATAAAGACCGTCATGAAAATA
>CBFHCK010000002.1:0-21276 GCA_965653955.1 uncultured Spongiibacteraceae bacterium | reverse complement strand
GGCCAGGTTGCACACGAGCGCGGCACTGCTCACGAATTCACTTCGGAAGAAGCTCGTCAAGCTGGCGCCAAGGGTGGGCAAAATAGCCGTGGCCGCAGCCAAAACCAACAGGAGTGAAATAGGACAATATTGAAAGAGGCGCCGATATGGCGCCTCTAATTTTTTGTGAGCTTTTAATCGGCGCCGATGACTACGTTTTTAATTGCAGGGACAACGCGTTTGCCATAAAAATCAATAACTCGCTGTTGATCCATTTGTCCCGAATGAATATTAACGATTGTCGCCCCGCTCTCGAATAACTCATTAATCGCTTTAATGTGAATCTGCGGATCGAGACTGACAACCCAATCGGCATAGACCTCATGCAACGGAATTTCCGCCTCTGCTTTTTGGCGAATATCCACAGGGTTTTGAATGTTGTGATACCCGGAAAATGCCTTGGGGCCAAAGCGCCAGATTCGCGCAGCCTCTTCAGCCTCCGCTTTCTCGCCCACGACCACATAGGTTTCCAATAACACCGGGGTTTTCTCCAGTGTTTTACCGGCTGCGGTTAAACCTTCGATAAATTTGTCTTTATGATTTTTCCAGGTAGCGCCATCGGTAATTAAACCATCGCCATACTGCCCCGCCAGACGCATGGCTTTCGGACCGTTTGCCGCGAGCAAGATGGGAATTGGTTGTGACGGTGCGTCGTACAATTTTGCATTGATCTGGTAATGCTTACCGTCATGATAAACATCGTCCCCTGCCCACAGTTTTCGAATGATGGCGGTCGCTTCGATCAGACGCTCCCAGCGTGTCTCCCAATCGGGCCATTCACCCGTCGCCGCTTGCTCATTCAGTGCCTCACCAGAACCGAATCCAGCGAATATTTTCCCTGGATGAAGCAAACTCAACGAAGCAAATGCCTCGGCCACTACCGCAGGGTTATATCGCATCGTCGGGCACGTCACCGTAGTGCCCATCCAGGCGCCATTGGCATGCTGACCCAGCGCCGCTAACGTAATCCAGGCCAATCCCGAATGTCCTTCGTTATCCTGCCAGGGTTGGAGATGATCGCTGGTAGCCAACAAATCGAAACCGGCCTGACGCGCGGCGCTGCCATTCTCAACCAATTGCGGCACGGTAAATTGTTCGTGACCCAGCATGTAACCGAGCATGCGTCTGTGCATGCCCCACATTCGCATCTCGGGATCGCCGCAATCTTTCGTCGCCTCGTAGTTCGAGGTCGTAGAGCCTGATTTTTCGGACATCATCGTCTCCCGCCGAGTATCTGGTGCTGGTGCTCAAATCGCTTCATCGCTGAAATATTCTTGTTGCAATAACCGTGCGGCGATTAATGGTGCTGATTTCGCTGATTCGAAAATGAATCACGAATGCTATCGGGTCGAGTAACTGTCAGCCCAACCGCAGCGATTCGCTCCACTCGCGCATAAGCGCCGACGCCGATCTCCTCACCGAACACATCGGGATCGAGCTCCCGGTAACTCCAGCTCAACGCACCCTTACCCAATCGCTGTTCGACACCGTGCAAAAAGATATCCCTGCCCTTCACGACCGGAGCGCCGGTATACAACAACAAAGTGCCGCCCTCCGCTAAACGCGGCAACGCTGCGTCGAGCATGGCGAGCGATAAGGATGTACCGAATTGATCGCCACCATGCCGGTACGCTCGCCTCTGGCCATCGATCATGTAAGGCGGATTGGCGACGACTAGATCGAAAACACCATCGATCTCGTCAAGCAAGTTGCTATGCGCCACGGAAACATTGTCCGCTTCAGCTAGAGCTGCATTAATCTTCGTGTACTGCAACGCCTTGGTGTTGATATCAAGTGCATACACTTCGGCGGCTGGAAACAATTTTGCGACCATGATCGCCGCCGCACCGCTACCACAACCGATATCTGCGACACGCTCAATACGGGTTGCATTGTTCTCCAGAAAATCCTGCACGAAAATACAAAAGCGATAGGTATCCGGCCCAAAAAAAACGGCGTCGTCCCTTGTGGTTGGAAATGCCGAATGCATGAGCAGATGCTCGCCTTGACTGGAAAAGCGCACGGTACTTCGCCAGCCGTCCTGATAAGGTTTTATTGCGCGGCCGGTACGCAATAAATTGCACATCGGCCGCGGTATCGCTTCAGCATGGAATGGTTTGCTCCATCCAAAAATATCGCGTAAGTCGGTTGCCCATTCCGCGCTGGCAGCATTAACGCGGGCATGTGTTGCAGGCGTAACAGTGACGAAACGGAAATTCTGATCATGCAGCAACCTCCCCAATTGCATCAGCGAGAAATCGGCGCTCGACATTTCCATGCCGGGAGGATAAATCAACGAGCGCAGCGCTCGTGTGCGAGACGACTCGGTGACATGAGGCATAAAAATTCCTTATCGATTGAAATATTCCGAATAAATTCGCGTAGCCGCCAACCCTACCGGCGAGTGGTGTAATGCCGGCGATAAATAAGGAATCAACAAATCCATCGCCGTCTGATCGTTTTCGCATTGCGAAACCTGCTGTTGCAAGCGTGTGATATCGCTATTCAGATCGGCTACGTTTTCTTTCTCAGTTCGCGTGACGTGCCTTCTTGAAAATCGACCGACGTTAGGTATCTCCGTTGCTTGAGTTTCGCACCATTCGCCGCATATCCAATCGTAAATCAAACGTTGCTCGGCTCGATTGAATACGCCCGCCATTACGCCATTACTCGCGGAGATCATGCGCCAGAAGCGACTTTGATTAGGATTTTTATGGCGCTTTATCCAGCCAGCACGAATCAACGCTTGTACGAAGTCGCCGATGCGCGAGGGTTCCGCCAACCATTGATTAATCGTTCGGCCTTCAATCCGTGCCAAATCAGAGTGCATGAACTTACCCAGCTCGCTTTTGTGCTGGAGCATCAGATTTAATTCGTTGTCGGCGTTAAATGCAGCATTTACCGACGGCGTATCGATACCGAGAAAATTCAATTTGTAGCCGCGCACCATACGCCGGTAAAAATCACCACCATCATCGATTTTTGGCAGCAATGCCAACGCGCCCGCTAACGCCTTATGGGCGTGCCCAGAATCAAAGTTGTCGATCGTGACGTGCAGAGTGAAGTAATAGGGATCGATGCCCAACTCCGCCAGCTCGTATGCGGTAATGAGTAAATGCAGCGGCAATTGTTCGTAACCAAGATTAAATCCGACAATCTCAGGTAAAAATTCTTCTGTATAGCGGCCCAGTGCGAGTTGAATTGCGCCTTGTATGTAATGTTGTTCACTCAGCGGAAGGCGAGTATTTATATCCTCATGCATCAGCAGGCGGTTATAGAGCGACACATGATTTTGATCGTATTTTCCATGACCAAGCTCATCGAGATAAATGGCGACAAAAGGCGCGATATATGAATCTTTCGCATGCGACAACAGCCCGTATAACCAGGCGCCGTCGACGAGTTTGGTAGGCGCTACGGCACGCAAAAAATACAACGCATGAGAGCGCGTTGTGAACATTCGGCGAGGAGATCCCGCTTTACGTTCCGCAATGTAAGAATGGTACTGATTGCCGATATTTTTTACATTTTCCTTAGCCCAATCATCAAGTTGCTGCGGCAAATCTGGAATATCCACATTGATGGAATTGGCCAGTTCGAGTTGATGTTGTAAGAATTTATGCGCTTGCTGCTCATCTGACGATATCGGCACGTGTTGTGGATCGGTAATCGAAAATTGCTGCAATAAATATCGATAAATGGATTCGGGTTTATCACTATCGGGATTAGGCGCATTTGTCGCCGCACTTTGAAAATCCGCGCCTGCTTGGGTTGAACACATGCTCGACATTCTGGGCGAATTAACAGGCCCCCTCCAATGCGGTGCAGATACTTCCTCGGATTCAAATTTTCCCTGCGATCGTGCATGCGGCTTAATGGGCTGAGTCTTGGGAAAATTTATAGCTTGTGAAGTAGCCTGTTTCTGAGAACCGAAATGTTGCATTCAAAGCGCCTCATATCCAATTAATAGTTATGCGGTAAGGAACGGCATTCCCGTCTTTTAGCGAACAACGCAAGCATCCTGCCAACTTCATTTTGTTTTCAGGCACAGCATTTGCTGGGGTGAAACTGAAATTGAAAAAAGTGAAAGTCTCGTCGAGTCATCACTTTCCAATCTCAGCAATTAATTGAGCGAAATTAATTAAGCGAAGGAAGGAGCGTGACATGCCATACATCATTGGTTGGTTCTTAGGTATACCGTTTATCGTCCTGTTGCTTCTGTATTTTATTTTCGGATAGTCGCGGTAGATGAAATCAGCGGATGCATTAAGCAATTAAATTCTCAAAAGGATAAAGCCATGAGCACAGTGATCTACAAAACTCCCAGTAACGTGAATCTGGTTTCGTGGTCCGCAATACTTGCAGGCTCCGTATTGGCACTCAGCGTATATCTCATTCTGACCGTGCTAGGTTCGGCTATTGCAGCAAGTGCTGTTAAGCCGCACGAAGTCAATCCGCTCGATGGATTTTCGTATGCCGCTGGTGCGTGGGTATTTATCAGTACCGTTATCTCCCTCATCGTCGGTGGATATTATTCCGGACGGGCAGCGCACGCGTTTGGGTGCCTCCATGGTGTATTGACGTGGTGTTTAGTCACTCTACTCAGCACCTATTTAATTACCGCCGCCGCCACCAACATTGTTACTACGACCGCGTCGATTTTCGGCAAAGGTCTGGAAGCTGCCGGCAAAGGCATTGCGCACACAGCACCGGGTGTCGCTAACGAAGTAAAAAATGAATTGCAGCAACAAGGCGTTTACTTTGATGGCGATCAGTTGCAACGCGAATTCGAAACCTTATTGCATCAAACAGGTAAACCCGAGTTATCTCCTCAAAACGTCTCGCGAAAAGCACAAGGCGCTGCCGATGATGCAAAAGCGACGGCCAGTCAAGCCGCTACGCAGCCGCAACAAGCCGACTCTGCTTTTGCAGGATGGTTGGAACGGGTTAAGCAATCAGCCCAGCCGGCATTGAGCGCTGCCGATAAAGAGGCATTGGTCAATATCATTCAATCGCGCACGGGAAAATCGCGCGAAGAATCGCAGGCCATCGCCGATCGTTATGCTCAGGTTTACAACCAGGCCATGATTAATTTCCAAAACGCGAAACAACAGGCAGAACAGAAAGCGCGAAATGTTGCCGACGCAGCCGCTCGAAATCTCGCTCGTGCGAGCTGGTGGACTCTTGCGGCATTGATCGTAGGTGCAATTGTTTCGGGCGCCGCAGGGCATTTGGGATTTCGCAGTCAGGATGGCGATACGCCTACCGATACGCTTGCAGTCAGCAATACGTAAATTCGTAAACTGAACTACCGAGCAATAGGCCTTACCAAACATTTACCTTAGTACTAAACCGTTATCTGAGTACAAAACCTTTATCTTAGTAGATGTAAAACTGGAGGAAGCAGCGATGAAAAAACTCATCTCAAGTGTTTTTATCTCGATGGGGTTATTACTTTCACCCGTGTATGCCTTAGCGGCCGAGCAAGGACCGGTCACATTCGTCAAGGATTCGGTAATTACCGCAAAAATCAAAACCAAGCTCGCAGCGGAAATTCCTGCCGCCGCAGTTAAGCTGAATGTCGACACCGACGATCAGGGGCAAGTTTGGTTGCGTGGATCGGTGGAGAGTGCCGATGTGGCGGATCGTGCAGTGGAAATTGCCCGATCAACTGAAGGCGTTAAATCAGTAAAAAGCGAAATAGTAATTAAACGTCCAGCAGGTAACCCGGGGAGCTCATCATGACTTTAGGAACGATTCTTCTGATTGTATTGATTCTGCTGTTAATAGGTGCCATCCCAGCTTGGCCACATAGCCGCGGCTGGGGCTATGCGCCGAGCGGCGGCATCGGCCTCATTCTGATAATTCTCGTTGTTTTATTGCTCATGGGGCGTATATGACCAGTATGGGTCGCTCACTGAGCGGCCCACTTTTAGTTCGATTCCGTCGATCGAGGAGAAGCGATTATGGACAATACACATCATCAATTTCACGATCTGTTCGAACAACTCGGATTACCCAGTGACGAGCTTTCGATTCGGCGCTTTTGCTCTGAGCATCGTCTCGGCGACAACGAAAAGCTGAGCGAAGCCCCTTTTCTTTCAGATATGCAACGTCAATTCATTAAAGATGCGCTGATTGAGGATGCCGATTGGGTGGTGATGATCGATCAACTCAACATCGCACTGCACCATACCGATGATAAGAAAGATGAACGTGCTTGCGCGAATGAGCCAACTCCCGGCTGAATGCCGCCTTTAAATCACATACTCAGTTTCAAGAAGGCCATTACTGCCCATGCTGAGCGCGGTCAATGAATAATTCATCAAAGCAGATACAAAATGTGAACGTACGCGTTCTAACGCTGAATTTGCATAAAGGATTTAATGCCTTCAATCGAAAATTTGTATTGCCGGAACTTAAAACCGCAATCCACCAAGTCGGTGCCGACATTGTTTTTTTGCAAGAAGTCATCGGTGCTCATGCCGTGCATGCTTCACGGTTATCGCATTGGCCTTCCGTCTCGCAGTACGAATATCTTGCCGACTCGGTGTGGGGCGGATTTGCCTATGGCCGCAACGCGATTTATCCGGCGGGCCATCACGGTAATGCGCTGCTGTCAAAATTTCCTATCGTCGATCATCGAAACATCGATGTAACCTACGGCGTTACGGAACAACGCGGAATACTTTATTGCCGGCTGGATATACCGAACACCGAAGCTCATTTACACGCCATCTGCATTCATCTCGGCTTGCGGGAAACGCATCGACAACATCAGATCGATCTTCTGCTGCAGCTGATCAATGGGCTTCCCGCGCAGGAGCCGATCATCATTGCCGGCGATTTTAACGATTGGCGATTGGTGAGCAATACGCGTCTAATCGAAGCGGGACGAGTTATCGAAATTTTTACGAATGCGTATGGACAGCCTGCGCAAACCTTTCCCGCGCGCTATCCGCTGTTACGCCTGGATCGAATCTATTCGCGCAATCTAGCGTTGAACCGCCCTCTTGTTTTACCTCAGCGCCCGTGGACGCACCTATCGGATCACGCACCGCTAGCCGCTGAGTTCGAGCTTCCCATACCGGAAGAAGGAGAGGTAACGCCGTGAGACGTTACTGGCATGAAGGTAATCGCATCGAGCTATTGGAAAATGGCGAGGAGTTCTTTCCTCGCGTATTCGAAGCAATCCGGAGCGCAAAGCGCGAAATATTTTTGGAGACCTTTATTCTCGGCGAGGATAAGGTTGGCCGAGAACTCCGCGAGGTTTTGATCGACGCCAGCTCACGCGGAGTGCACACCAATGTTCTTGTCGACGGATATGGTTCGCACGGCTTGTCGGATGAATTTACCGATGGATTAAAAAAAGCAGGCGTAAATTTCCATATCTTCAATCCTGCGCCTGATATTTTCGGTTGGCGTGTAAACGTTTTACGTCGCATGCACCGAAAGCTGGTCGCCATCGACGGCCGGTTGGCCTATATCGGAGGAATCAATTTTTGCGCGGATCATCTAGACGATTTTGGCCCTGAGGCCAAACAGGATTACGCGACTGAAATCGAGGGACCCGCCGCGATGGAAATTCGGGAGTTTTGCCTGCGTTCCGTCACAGAGCCATCGGGTAGCTGGTCGATACGTTTTTACGAACGCCATCTGCGCCGTCGTCGATCGGGTTCGTCCCCTCCGGATCGCCAGTCAGCCGAGGGATTTTCCGCACGCGTACTATTCGTTACCCGAGATAATCACCGGCAACGGACCGCTATTGAAAAATATTATCGCCTCGCCATGCGCGCAGCTCGTAAAGAGTTGATTATCGCGAATGCGTATTTTTTTCCGGGCTATCGTCTGCTTAGAAGCTTGCATGGTGCATCGCAACGCGGTGTGGATGTGATATTGGTTCTTCAGGGACAACCCGACATGCCCATCGTCAAATGGGCGGGCCGACTGCTATATGAGTATCTACTTAGCGGCGGCGTAAAGATCTATGAATATTGCGAGCGCCCCTTTCACGGCAAAGTTGCTGTTATGGATAACCGGTGGGCCACGGTCGGATCGAGCAATCTGGATCCGCTCAGTCTCGCACTGAATCTCGAAGCAAATATTGTTATTGAAGACGATGCTTTTAACGAGCAATTACGTAGACGGCTACACCAACTGATTAAAAGTCATTGCAGGCCTATTCATACAGATAAAATCCCTCGGCATAAGTGGTGGCATGGTGTTGTCAGCGCAACTGCATTCCATCTGCTGCGACTGCTGCCGACGTGGGCGGAATTACTCCCTAAGCAAACGGTCACATTGAAAAAGATTTAACGCATAAAAGATCGTAAGCGGCATAAGTCCCCAACCCTGCTCAAGAGCAGAGTTGGGGATAACTTCTTACGGACGTACGATTACATCGTTTTTAACCGCCTTCACACCTTCCACTTGCTTAGCCAGTTGCTCCGCCGTGGATTTTTCCTGAGCGCTTTTCGCAAATCCCGAAAGTTGAACTGTACCTTTCAACGTTTCAATTTGAATTGCTGAGGCATCGACTTGCTTGCTTTCGATGAATTTAGTTTTGACTTTCGCTGTAATAGCGGTGTCATCCACGTATTCGCCAGCTGTGGATTGATCGCGAGCGACAGCACAACCCGAAACTGCCCCTACTACTAATGCACCTGCGGTCATCGTTGCAAACATCAATCTTTTAATCGATTTCATCTTTTAATCCTCTTACTGTTTAAGAAAAAACGCGACGATTCAGAACGAAAAACCGATCGCGGCACCTACCAATACCAACACCAACAACACTACAAACAAGAAGAATAGGAATTTCGCAATGCCAGCTGCGCCCGATGCGATTCCGGTAAATCCAAAAATACCGGCAATTACCGAAATTACCGCGAATATCAAAGCCCACTTCAACATAACTGTTCTCCTCTATCGCTCTTTTAAACCAGGGTGACTCTTTTGAATTTTTCCGGCTAATCGCCTATTTGTTGCCGTCTCTTTTCTATCAAAAGCGATACGAAATCGTCAGCGAACCAAACTCATCAGGCTCTTCCTGATCCTTAAATTCACGAGATCGGTAAATTTCCGTCAAAGTGAATCGCCATCTATTCCAACCCATGACGATGCCTCCCTGCGCTTCGGCAACCCAATCCTTTTTATCGACGCTGTGACTATCGCCATCGTCGTTACCATCGAGAAAAATATTGTGGTCGACGTAACGGCCGTGGCCGCCGACGAATAGGTACCAATAGAACGATTGGCTTGTCTGAAAATAATGCGAACCTGCGGCATTTGGTCTGATAAGCGGCGGCCCCGCATCCGCGTTCAAACCATCGCCGAGACGGAAGGTAAAACCGCCACCGGCGTAGCGCTGCGATGTACCTACCATTGCGCCAACGCGCGGGACCACATCGAAATGATTACTGACGATCGGAACAATCCACTCGTGCTGATATTGGAGATCGACCGTCGTTTCGTTGTGAAGCTGGTTATCCCAACCTTTCGGTTCATCCGAATCGGTAATTTCGTGCACCCACTTTTGCACTTCCTCAGCTTGAGAATGCGGGCCAACCACGCCAACGATCAACTCCAGTTTATTCAGCTCGCGAATACGCTGATCGGTGGTTTCGGTCAGTAAGCCGAAACTTAAATACATCCAACCCGCATAAGGCCGGTCATCAAGTACCAGCGCGGTTTCCTCGAGATTGCTCGGCGTATACATTTGTTGACCTAGTGTCCAGCCCACTCGTAGGTCATCGCCTTCGTCGTATAGCTGCAGAGCGGATGCGAAGCCTTTTAACCATTGCGGCTGATACGTGTCCGTTACATAGGTAATTTCGGTGCCGTGGGTGTAGTGGGAGTCGCCGCCAGAGCCGAACAGATCGTTTTCCAGCCCTATGGTCAGAACGCCCTTGCCATCTTCGGCAATGACGACCCCCGATTGCATAAAGCTACCCAGGCTTAAAAAAGGCACGAGAAGCATCTGCGCAATATTTTTCTTCCTGGCCATCATCATCGTCCTGTTTTAAACGAGATATTTTGCGGGTGTTAATACATGCATAAAAACACTCATCAATACACACAGCAAAAACTCAACCAAGATGTCCGTTAATTAAAAATTTTTCGCATTCGCATCATTTTTTGCTGATTGAGGCAAAAAATATTTGGTATTTATCGCGAAGGGAGGATATTTACTTGCCCGGCTGGAAATTGTGCGGGCCGTATTGTCATCGTTGCAAATAGACGAGCGGCGGAAATCGACTCATTTCAACTGTGTTGTAAAAACTACAGCTAGCTACGTCGACGCTTCGAAGCTGCCTCTGAAGCTACCGCTTTCTTCGAGGACGATTTTTTTGCAGTGGATTTTTTTGCAGGAATAGTGGAACTCTTGTTTCTCGTTCCACGTCGTTTAGGTTTTTCCTCGTCTTTCTTGTCCGTAGAGACAGATTTTTGCGCGGGAGCGGCACCGCCCTTTTTTTGCAAACTCTTTTTCAGAAGATCCATGAAATCAACGACGTTACTCGCCGTTGTTTCTTCTGCAGCATCCTCTTCTGGTTCCTGTACCAGCCCTTTATTGCCGGCGATACGTTTTTCCACGAGTGCGACCAAGCGCTCGCGATAATCGTCGATGTACTTTTCTGCCTGCCAAGGCACAGTCATCGAGTCGACAAGCTTGGTCGCCATATCGATTTCGGCTTGCGATATTCGGAACTTCTTAAAATCGCTCTCGGGAAACTGAAACTCATCTCGGCTGACGATTTCCTGGTGGAATCTCAGCAAATTGAGAATCAGCATGTCGTCTTCGGCTAGGACAATACAAAGATACCGCCGAGTACGGATGATGACATGACCGATGCCGCCGCGATTCTTTTCCTTGAGCGTTTCGCGCAGCAGAACATAACCCTTTTCGGATTTTTTACCGGGTAAAAGATAATACGGCTTCTCGAAAAACATCGGCGAGATAAGCTGCCGGTCAACAAATGCTTCAATCTCGATAGTTTCTTTTCCCTCGGGTGCAACTTTCGCAATATCGTCCTTACTCAGAATCACATAATTGCCTTTTTCGTATTCAAAGGCCTGAACAACGTCATTCCAAGGCACTTCTTCGCCGGTTTCCGCATTCACTCTTTCATAACGAATCGGTGTATTGCTGCGACTGTCGATCATCCGAAAATGGAGATCGACACGCTTTTCCGCCGATTGCAGTACGACGGGGATATTGAGTAACCCGAAGGAAATTGTGCCGTTCCATATCGGTCGCTTCATCGCTGTATCGCTTCAATGAAATTGATGATGCCTTCGAAGGGAATGAGCACCAATCGTGCCAGCGATTCGGCGCAGCGATTGCATATTTATCGTCACGTCGCGCTACTTATTTAATTAGAAGGCGCTCGAATCTTTAACCATAGGTGAAGTCATGTCTCACTCCCCTGTTCATTGCCCTCTTTGTAATGCGACGAAACCCACCGGTCTCGGGCTCGTGATTTACGATGGTTCGGCGCTTGTCGAATTTCGCTGTAAACAATGCGGCGAATTATTTGCTTGCGCCGATCAACGTGAGCAGGAGCTCGTACAGCTCAGCGCTGATAGCGATGAAGATACTGATTTTAGTGCCGCATCGAAGCAGGCTTAGGCTTAACGATGTTCCCAGAGGTTGGGCTGGAGAGCTATCGAGGATTTGTGTCGTTTCCTTCCGCACCAAGCAATAACCGTGAGTCCGACGTCCACGAGTTAAACACGTTAAAGGAAGTACACATGAGCGAGTTTCGCGATGTGATTCTCTATTCACAGAACCATAAAAATCCAAACGCAACACCATCGCTCGCAAACCTAACCGATCACAACAAAGTCAGTCAGGCGTATGTTGCCACTGCCGCAGCGAAGATTCTCGGCTGCGATTATGCGGGTGAGTTGAGCGCTGAAGAATATAATGCACGTGCATCCAGCGCGGGACCTTCTTATTTCATCCCGATCGATACATTAACCGCGGCGGAAGCAAAGCAGCTGGGCATTGAGAGTGAGGATCAGCTGTTGGGCGGATATGTGCCGCATTCGTTTATGACGACGAAAAGTATTACGCATCCGCTGATCGGAACGGCCGCAGTCGCCCCTATTGGCTGGACAGACGAATTTCCGTTTGCTGTGGGTACTGCGGTGCTCGATGGTTATACGGTTTTCAGTCGAGCCGATGCACGTGAAGCTGCGGAAAGATTGCTGCTTAATAATTCAGTACGCCTGAAGCGCTCACTCGGCATCGGCGGACAAGGACAACAATTGATACGCCACATCGGCCAGCTCGATGCGGCTCTGGAAAAAATCGATGCTGCCGAATTGGAACAATACGGGCTCGTTCTAGAGCAGCATCTCGACGCCGTCGAGACATTCAGTATCGGACAAGTAACACTCGCTGGAATCACCATCGCCTATTACGGTACCCAATATCTCACCGATAACCATCGCGGCAATGCGGTGTATGGAGGTTCGACATTGCATATTGTACGCGGCGATTTACAAACTTTACGCGCGAGGCGGTTGCATCCCGCGTTGCGCATTGCCGTCGCGCAGGCATGTTGTTACAACGAGGCAGCCGATAAGTATCTGTCGCTGAAGGCGTCGCGTAGAAATTACGATGTCGCGCAGGGATTTGATCGCAATAGACTCAGACGCTCCGGCGTATTAGAGCAATCGTGGCGAATTGGCGGCGCAACGCCAGCAGAATTAGCTGCGATCGAGGCCATGCTTAAAGATGCCGAGCTTAATGAAATATCGGTATCGACTCGTGAACGTTACGATTTAAACGATCCACCTCCACATGCAATGATTTATTTTCGCGGCGAAGACTCTGAAGTCGGCGCTTTAACTAAATATTGCACGATAGATGGTTATGGACATTTTTCTGAATGAATTGTGCATCGGCGTCGAGGAGGAGCAGCTCAATGCAACAATGCTGCGTCCTTCGCCGAAATTACCCGGCATTTTATTTGTACACGGCTGGGGCGGCAGTCAATCGCAGGATTTATCGCGCGCACGCGAAGTGTCGGGCTTGGGTTGCGTCTGCCTGACGTTCGATTTACGCGGTCATGATCTCGATTCCGAAAAATCTCGAACGGTATCGCGCGCCGAAAATATACGCGACCTGCTGGCCGCTTACGATTGGCTCGCTGCGCAATCGATAGTCGATCCCAATGCTATCGCGGTTATAGGTATCAGTTATGGTGGATATTTAGCGTCGATACTAACGTCGCTGCGCAATGTTCGCTGGTTAGCGTTGCGTGCACCCGCACTCTATAAGGACCCGGGATGGGAGTTGCCCAAACGCCAACTTCACGCCGATCAGGATTTAAATACGTACCGCCATCAAAGAATTTCGGAAGAAGAAAACAAGGCGCTGAAAGCATGCGCTGCTTTTCGGGGTGATGCGCTTATTGTCGCCTCGGAAAAAGACGACATTATTCCACACAAAGTTATCGAAAATTATATTGCAGCGTTTTCGAATGTACGTTCGCTCACATCCAGAACGATTAGCGACGCCGACCATAGCCTGTCGGAAAAACATGCGCAGAAATCCTATACCACCATTTTGATCAGATGGTTGACTGAAATGGTGGTAGGCGCACGCGAAAGCTCTGCAACAACGCAGATCGAACAACTAAAAAAATAGCTAGAGACTTAAAGCTCCAGCGTGCCGTGTTCGCCCAGTTTTTCCGCCGCATTTTCACCCGTCATCGCGGCTTTGGCGGTTTTCAATAATTGCACCATGCGGCTTGAGGTCGAATCCCAATATTCGGCCAACTGCACTTCTACACGTATCAGCGTCAAATTGGGATCGTCGATACCGCGTGAAAACCAGGCTTTATCGAGGGGACGCCACAGTTTCATATAGAGGGCACGGTCTCTAATCAATGTGGCATGGCCGGAAAGCGACGCATAAAAGCCGTGCTTTGGCTCAGCAAAACTGACGTTAACCAGAGGCTCATCCAGCAGCTCATGCGTGACTTCAGAATGAAGAGCAGCAAAGAACCAGAGCACGCCATCGGCATCTATTTCGCGCGCCGTCATTGGTCGACTGGTGAGCATTCCGTTTTCGTCGATAGTGGTAAACATGCCAATTTTGACATCGTCGATTTTCTTCCACAAATCACTAAGAGATAACGCTGTTGAATTCATAATAACTCTCCATCTTGACCGCAAAGGATTGCCGCTTTGGCACATTCACTGCAAAGCATAGAACGCACCGATTCGTGTAATTTTGAATTGCTGATTGCGTAAATTCGATGGTATGCGCATTGCTATTTCATTAAGGAGCGTGCGCGGCGGCGTCAAGCTACTTCAGGCTGGGATTCGCATGTAATGATGATGTCCGTCTAACGCGTAATCGTACCTCGTTTGATTTTTCTGCAACCGGATAAGGTCTTGAAGGTGTCGCCGATGAAAATGCTTTTTGAAAATGTGCCATCGAGTGAGTGCGTGCTAAGCCAAGTCCGCAATCAAACGCCCGGCCAACCCGAGAGGCCATCACCGGATGGTCCGCAGGAAGTCCCTCCAGGCTATCCGTCGACGACACCTACGCCCACTCCCTACCCCGAGCATCCCGTGCAACCGGAAACACGGCCGCAAACACCGCCAGAAGTGCCTCAACCCGATCCAGCACCGATGCCGGGGCATACACCACCGCACGCAAAAACGGTGCGTTTTATCTATCGAAATAAATCATGGACTGTGCGCCGCACACAATTGCGATTAGCCGTATCGAATAAAGCGACCGACGTTAAGGACTAGCGATTGCGTTTCCAATGAAAATATTTCACTGCAGTTGTGAAAAACAAAATCGGCTTTTCTTTGATAGCGTTGTATGTACGGTATGTGCTCGACTCGTCGGCTATTGCCCGGAACGCGATGCGATGCAGGCGTTCGACCCCACCGACGACGTTAATTTATGGACAACGCAGAACGGGGAACAATGGCGTCAATGCGGAAATTATGCGACCCATCAGGTATGTAATTGGATGGTGCCCGCTGAGGACCCCAACCCACTCTGCCTCGCTTGTCGATTAAATGCAGTCATTCCCGATCTTTCCATACCCTTGAATATCAATTATTGGCGTGCAATGGAGCGTGCGAAGCGCCACGCGCTTTACAGCATATTGACGTTAAATTTGCCGTTGGTAAGCAAACATATCGACCAAGAGCGCGGGCTTCTGTTTCATTTCATGACTGACCATGAACCCGCCTCGGAGTTTACGGAGCTGCTGGAAGGTCAGGAGCGCGTTTTTACCGGTCATAACGACGGAGAAATCACCGTTAATCTCGCGGAAGCCGATGACGTCGCCCGTACCCGCATGCGCGTTAAACTCGGCGAAGCGTATCGGACTTTACTTGGGCATTTCCGACACGAGATCGGCCATTACTATTGGTTCCGTTTAATTAGCAAGAACCGTAAACGATTGGAACGTTTTCGCGAGATATTTGGCGATGAACGTCTGGATTATTCCGTTGCTTTAAAACGCCATTACGATGAAGGCGCGCCAGCCGACTGGAGCGATCGCTACATCAGCCCTTACGCTTCGATGCATCCGTGGGAAGATTGGGCGGAATGTTGGGCGCATTACATGCACATGCTCGATACTCTTGAAACGGCGCAGGTATTTTCCCTCAGCATCGATACGCCTGTACCTTCAGTGGCGTTGCCTACAACGCAACGCGATAACACGATAATCAGCGCAATGCTAAAAGATTGGGTACGGTTATCGATTGCGTTGAACGAGCTTAATCGGAGTATGGGGATGCCGGATGCGTATCCGTTCATCATCAATGCCGAGGTTCAAAAGAAACTGAAATGGATTCACCGAATCATTGTCGGTAAAAATTAAGATCCGCACGAAAAATTACTTAGCCTTTATTTTTTATCAGTCCGCGGCAATTACTCACCGCGAGGAAGAACTGTAAGGCAATTAATGCAAACGCATCGGTATGAATTCCCCATAGCACCCACAGCACATTGCTCAGCATAAAAAACCAAAATCCAATTTCTCTCCTCGATTTTCGGCTGCTCGCCACCAACCATGCCGCAATAACGGTAACAATAAGCGCTGGCCACTGCATTAAATCCAGCCAATTTGAAACATCGTCCATAAGTTTCCTGTTCGAAGAGGGCTTAAATTAGCGAAGAGCTTGGTTGATTAATTGAAATACGCATTGAGTAAAAACGTAGGGCACCCCTGCATGGGCGCCCTTACCAGTTACAACTACTGACGAGTAATCGGCTGCTGACTAATGGATTTGTTTTCGCCGGCGTCACGTTGACGATTCTGGGTGTCGTTTGCACGTTGCGCGTCTTGATGATCGGGCTTGCTTAGATCCCATTGATCGCGCCGCGATACATTAATACGATTTTGCACATCTTTGACACCGCTGCATGCATCCGCCATATCCTCTGCGCGATGCTTCTGCATTCGATCGGCAACAGAGCCTTCCAGCGTCACAACACCGCTTTTAACCGAGATCGAAATTTCCGATGCATCGATATGGGGATCTCGCTCAAGCCGCTCGCAGATATCCTCGCGCAATCGTTCATCCGAACGTTCATAACCTTTCGGCCCTCTCCCTGCGTAACTGTTTTGCGAATAATAATCCTCACCGGAACGATAGGGTTGGTGCGAGCTCTGCAAATGATCCGCCGAAAGACCATACGCACCACGAGTACGATTACCTTGATACGCCTGCCCATATTCATTCTGATCATGGGATGGATGATGTTGCCAGCTCCGCTCGAAATCGCGCGCCGAGTACGGGTAGCCGTGATAAGACTCACGAGGCTCACCATACTGACGAGCGTTACGATCCCACGAACGGCTCGCGCCAGGATAAACGTAATGCGAATCCTGCGGATTGAAATTGGGAAAATCCGCGAGATTTTGGCGATTCGGTCGCCATTGCGCCCGTTCGCCCTGCCCTTGATTTTGATTCCAGCCATTTCCTTGCGAGCGACCGCTATAGTATTCGTACGCCGATCCTCTTTGTTGGCGCGCATAACGATCCCAACCTTCGGGTGCATCGCGCCAGCCGCTGGCCGACGGTGAATATTGGCGAGCTTCGTATGGATAGTCGTTCTGCTCAAACGCGCGATGACTTGAGCGATCGCGCCTCCGATAATCGTCGATTTCACGCTGTGACAAATTTTCGCGCCAACCATCGTCCTCATCTCCATAAGAAGAAGCATACGTGTTCGGCTGGCCTAACGAATAATCGGGCTGACCTGGTTCTCCATACGCCCGCTCTTGGTCGCGACCTTGATCGCGGCGCTTGTAGTGATCCGTTTCGTTTTGCGACGTGTGGGAAAAACGATTCATGGAAAAGTCTCCTTTATCAGGCCAGGGGAGGCTGTACCGAGCGATGCGATGTACTTTACCGATTGCGCTCAATACTTTTTAACTAACCTCCCCTAAGCATTAATGGCGAACGTCGTAGTATGAATTCACCGTTTGTATCCACATTGGATCAGTCATATCCGGCCAATCGTCTTTATCGAATCCCGGCGCAGCTTTCAGTTGCTCTTTCGATGCGTTAAGCACAAAAGCGTGACGCTCGGTATCAAGCCGCAGAGCGTGCCACGGAATGGCAAAGAGTTTTTCGCCCATGCCGAGAAATCCACCGAAGGACAGCACGGCATAAGCCACTTTTCCGGTTTGCATATCCAGCATGATTTCTTTGATTTCGCCGAGTGTTTCACCGGCAGCGTTGTAAACATCATCACCAATCAAGGTGTGTGCGCCCATCAGAGAAGGACCAGGTCCGGTTTTTCCTCTGAAGCGCTTGTACATGCCATATGTATCACGTGATAAATAGCTCATGATTTCTACTCCTCGTTAATGAACATTCGTGTTTCGTCATCTGATGAGTCGTCGATCGCATACCTTTGGACAAGAACGACGCGCAGCGAGTTCTGCATTTTCTATTCCACGGGTTAACTAAGGAGTTAGTAAGCTTATTAAAATCTCATCTGATTTAAAAAAAGAAAAATATTCAATATCGGTTGAAATGATTATTTTTTTTACCTCCTACTAAACGCCATATAGTTCGGCTCCAGCGCCAATAAAAATAATAAAACTTTTAAAACTTTGTTTTTGTTCACATCATTGTTGCTGCTATGGATGACGACAGGCGTTTGGCACGATCTTGGCAATCTATTAATCGCGGTTGCAAGCCGCGTAAAGATGCGTGGCCAATGAATGTGACTGCCGCGTTTACCACACAACACGAGAGGAAACTCAACCATGAGCACTGTGAAAGCGATCGCTAGAAAATCGGCTGTCTCAGTATTTGCCGCAATGATTGGTTTAGCTGTTGGCGCTAATGCGTTTGCTGCAGACCCTACTTATAAAGCAGCAAAAGACAGAGCCGAAGCCAACTACGATGCCGATAAAGCGCGTTGTGATGCGTTAAGCGGCAATGACAAAGACGTGTGTATGGAAAAAGCCAAGGCAATGAAAAATGAAGCCAAAGCCGACGCCAGCGCCACTCATAAAACCAAGGAAGCCAAACATGAAGCCAGAGAAGAGCGTAACGAGGCTGAATACAAAGTAGCTAAAGAGAAGTGCGATGTACTGAAGGGCAATGAAAAGGACGCCTGTGTAGATCGTGCTAAAGCGACTTATAACCAGTAATCACCACGCTGGTTTATAAATCGTGCAAACAAACCGGGGTTTTACCCCGGTTTTGCATTTCACGAGAAATATGCGGAGGTTAATCATGCGTGGCAGCAAAGAGACCTATACGAACAAGCAAAAGCGCAAGGCTGAACATATCGAAGAAGGCTATGAGAGTCGTGGTGTCAGTAAGCATGAAGCAGAACGACGTGCATGGGCCACTGTGAACAAGGAGTCCGGCGGTGGCAATAAATCCGGCAGCGGGCGTGGAAAAGCCGATAACCACACATCGTCGAGCCGAGGCGGTCGCATTGGCAGTGCACATCGAAGTGCGGCCTCACGCAGCGCTGCGGCAAAAAAGGGCTGGGAAACGCGGCGTGCCCGCGCGCACTAAGACGTAAACGATCCACCGTTTGCCAACCACGATCGATTCGCGGAGAAACATCATGGCAAAAATACTCGTTGTTTTTTATTCGATGTATGGCCATACGGAAACCATGGCGAAAGCGATAGTGGATGGCGCGAAAACCATCGCGGACAGCGCCGTAATACTGAAGCGCGTACCCGAATTAATGCCACAGGAAATATTGGAAAAATCTGGGGCAAAAAAGCCTGATGAATCGATCGGCATTGCCGCACCCAACGAACTTGCCGATTACGATGCAATCATCGTCGGCACGCCGACGCGCTTCGGCAATATGTGCGCGCAAATGCGTAATTTTTTCGACCAAACCGGTGGGCTCTGGGCAAAGAACGCACTGGTGGGAAAAGTTGGCAGCGTGTTCACATCGAGCAATACCCAGCATGGCGGTCAGGAAAGCACCATCCTTTCTGTCCATACCACCCTGCTGCATCATGGAATGTTAATTTGCGGTGTGCCATACACTTGTAAGGAGCTATCGGTTTCAAATGAAATTTGCGGCGGCTCGCCTTACGGCGCCAGCACTATCGCCGGCAGCGATGGGAATCGTTCGCCCTCAGCCGCTGAGCTCGAGATAGCCAAGTTTCAAGGACAGCGCGTGGCGGAAGTAGCGAAGCGGCTTTTCAGTTAGTTATTTTCAACACACTATCCGATCATCAAAGCCAATAGGAAAACATACTGGCCGCCCATTGTCGCAAGCGGGCTAGCGGCGATCTTTTTTTCCAGCTCTCACGCGTGACAGCAATCGATTTTTCGACATCGTGAGCAAATAATTTCTCCATCTCAGTACCGAAATCATTGCCCAGCACTACTACATTTAATTCTCGATTATGCAAGAAGCTGCGCATATCCATATTCGTTGAACCCACGGTTGACCAAACGCCATCGATGACAACCGTTTTTGCATGGAGTAATGCATCGTGTCTTTCGTAAATTTCGACGCCACAGTTCAACAAATGCGAGTAATGCGCCCTTCCCGCCTCGAAGATCATCCATACATCGCTAAATCCAGGCAACACGAGTTTTACCTCGGCCTGTCTTTTCTCTGCGTTGCATAGCTCATTAATCAACTGATCATCCGGTGAAAAATAGGCCATCGTAATATGAACCGATTTCTGTGCGCTTTTAATCGCCATTAGAAAATCGTTATAGATAATATTTTTTTCGTCGCCAGGCCCGCTCGCAATGACGCGAAGGATTTTATCTCCGGCGCGCGTCAGCTTTGGATAGTAGTCGTTCTGAATGGGAACAGGCAGCGGCTCTTCTCCCGCTTCAATTTTTTCTTCCTGCAACGTATTCCAGGTAGCGAAGAAGACTCGTTGCATTTCCGCCACAGCGGGGCCGGTAACTTTTATCTGCGTATCGCGCCAACCATTCTGCGATGGCGACGTATTCTTCAGGGCATTTTTACTCTTCTTAGCCGACGACAGCACCTGGGCAGAGCCGCGCGAGTAGACCGCGCTGATATTAATACCGCCAGTGAACGCTATTCTTCCGTCAACAACGACTAACTTGCGATGGTCGCGGTTATTGATATCGAGAATTTTCCCTTCTGCGGGATTGATGGGATTAAAAACCGCAACCTGTACGCCCGCCTCGCGCATTTCATCGAAAAATTCCTGAGGCGTATTAATCGATCCAACGCTGTCGTAAATCAGCTTAACTTTTACACCTTCTTTTTGCTTTTTTATCAAAAGATCTTTCATTTTATTGCCAAGTTCATCCTGATCGAAAATGTAAATTTCAACATTTATCGAGTATTTGGAACCGCCTATATCCGAGAAAACCTGCTCGAAAGTGGCTGGTCCATCGATCAGCAATTTAACTTCATTATCTTCGATAGGGAGCGGTTCGCCTGATTTGGCGATTACGCCGAGGTGTTTTTTTATTAGTTCTTTTTTTTCGTCGCCGATTTCCCCACTTACCGTGTTTATATTGCGCCTTTCGGCATCGTTGGATTTTTCGCGAATGAGAATGCTACGGGGCTGCGCCGTTTCTACCGGGCTTACCTGGGGTAAGGTCTTACACGAAACCAATACGCCGATAGCCAGGAAAAGCCAAGTAAGCGGGTTAAATCCTTGCGTTGTTTTTCTCATCGGATAATCTCGGTTATAAATCCCTCGATTTAAAACATCCGTTCCGATATTCGTTTCTTGTTCAACTAGAGCATACGCA
>CBFHCK010000001.1:0-23317 GCA_965653955.1 uncultured Spongiibacteraceae bacterium | reverse complement strand
CCAACGAAAATTATCTGCTGACGGATGGCACAGACACATTGACCGTGGCGTTGAGTGTTGTCACCGAGCAAGGCTTGAACGTCGTTAAAACTTTCACCTTCCGTCGCGGCGATTATCTGGTCGACGTCGACTATCACGTGAAGAACAACGGCACCGCGCCATGGCAAGGCACGCTGTATGGCCAACTGAAACGCGATAACAGTGCGGACCCGAGCGTGATCAGCGGTGCTTTCGGCATCGCTTCGTTCCTGGGCGCGGCGATACATCTGCCCGATTCGCCTTATCACAAGCTGCCGTTCGATGACATGGCGGAGTCGCCGCTGAAACAAACCGTGCAAGGCGGCTGGATCGCCTTTGTGCAGCATTATTTTCTGACCGCCTGGATTCCCGCTGCCGGGCAACAAAATCAATTCGCGACGCGCTCGGCCGACGGCATGCACCTAGGCTGGTTTACCGCACCGACGCAGACGGTTGCGCCGAACGCAGAAGGCACATTTTCGGCACGTTTCTACGCCGGTCCTAAAGATCAATATCGACTGCGCAAAGTCTCGCCCGGCCTGGATTTGAGTGTCGATTACGGCTGGCTCTGGTGGATCGCGCAACCGCTGTTTTACTGTCTGACAAAAATTCACGGCTGGCTCGGCAACTGGGGTTGGTCGATTGTCGTGTTGACGATCGGTGTCAAAGCGCTGTTTTTCTGGTTGAACGCGAAAGCGTATACGTCGATGGCGAACATGCGCCGCGTACAGCCAAAATTGCTCGAAATTCGCGAGCGCTACGCGGATGACAAGCAGAAGCAATCGCAGGAAATGATGAGCCTGTACAAGACCGAAAAAATCAATCCGCTCGGCGGCTGCTTACCCGTCATTGTGCAGATGCCGGTATTTCTCGCGCTGTATTGGGTACTGCTCGAAAGCGTTGAATTGCGGCACGCACCGTGGATCGGCTGGATCAAGGATTTGTCGGCGATGGATCCGATTTTCGTGCTGCCGCTGATCATGGGCGCGACGATGTATCTGCAACAAAAACTGAATCCGCCGCCGCCCGATCCGATGCAGGCGAAGGTAATGCAGTTCATGCCGATCATGTTTACCGTTTTCTTTTTATGGTTCCCGGCGGGACTGGTGTTGTACTACATCGTCAACAACGTGTTATCGATCGCGCAGCAATACGTTATTACGAAGCGCGTGGTCAAAGATTTCTAAGCAAAAAGGCCGGAGATTCCGGCCTTAATTTTTTGCGTGATCCCCATGAGCATTGACGGACCAAATAGCCGCGAAGCCAGCGGCAGCAAAGCGAGCACCGACACCATCGCCGCCATCGCCACACCGATCGGTCGCGGCGGTGTCGGCATCGTGCGTGTATCCGGCCCCTTGGTCGGCGCAATCATCGATAGCGTTATCGGCCGCAAATTAACTCCGCGAATCGCCCATTACGGACCCTTTCTCGCCCACCACCTCGAACACGACGCCGAGCCGCTCGATATCGGCATCGCGCTATTTTTTCCGGGGCCGCATTCGTTCACCGGCGAAGACGTGCTCGAACTGCAGGGTCACGGCGGGCCGGTTATTCTCGATTGCTTGTTGCGCGAAGTTATTCGCTGCGGTGCTCGGCTCGCACGTCCCGGTGAATTCAGCGAGCGCGCTTTTCTCAACGACAAAATCGATCTCGCCCAGGCCGAGGCGATCGCCGATCTGATCGATAGCTCATCCGAGCAGGCCGCGCGCTCGGCACTGCGTTCATTGCAAGGCGAATTCAGTGCGCGCATTCATGCACTGGTCGAGCAATTGACGCAATTGCGCATGTATGTGGAGGCGGCGATCGATTTTCCCGAAGAGGAAATCGATTTTCTCGGCGACGGCAAAATCGCTCGCGCTTTAGCAAATCTGTTAGATCAGCTCGATGATGTATTGCGTAATGCAAAACAGGGCAGCTTGTTGCGCGAAGGCATGACCATTGTTATCGCCGGCGCGCCGAATGCCGGTAAATCAAGCTTGTTGAATGCATTGGCGGGGCGCGAGAGCGCGATTGTGACGCCGATCGCGGGCACAACCCGCGATGTGTTGCGCGAACATATTCAGATCGATGGCCTGCCACTGCATATCATCGATACCGCCGGTCTGCGCGACAGCAACGACGTCGTCGAGCAGGAAGGTATTCGTCGCGCCTGGCGCGAAATCGAACGCGCCGATCATGTGTTATTCGTGATCGACAGCCAGATCTCGCAAGACATCGACGCCACGGCCCTGTGGCCGCTTGATGCGCCAATCGCGCTGCCGCAGATTCCGATCACCATCGTGCGCAATAAATGCGATTTATCCGGCTTGGCTGTCGGTACAACGAACGGCGAGGCAGCAGTAATCACATTGAGTGCAAAAACCGGCAGCGGCATCGAGTTGTTGCGCGAGCACCTGAAAAGCAGCATCGGTTTTAGTGGCACCGGCGAAGGTTCGTTTCTCGCCCGGCGACGACATCTCGATGCGCTGGCGCGCGCGCGCGATCATCTCAGCAACGGCGAACAACAATTACTACATCGTCAGGCTGGCGAGCTGCTGGCGGAAGACTTGCGGCAATGCCAGCGCGCATTGGGCGAAATCACCGGCGATGTCACTGCCGACGATTTACTCGGGCGTATTTTTTCAAGCTTCTGCATCGGGAAATAGTGAACGGCAACACAGCGGCACATTGCTGAAACTGGTATCGCATGTACAATCGCTTCCGAAGGGAATGCACTTACATCAACCGGGATATTCCACCGACTTCCATTGTGCATATGACCATTCGCCAATTTTTGCCCGTCGTGGCCCTGCCGATGTTGCTGGCCAGCTCTCTTAGTTACGCCGTCGATAACGACGATGATCTACTCGAAGAGATTCCCGAAGTACTGACTCCAGTACGTTTGAAACAGCCGCGCACCGAAACGCCCGCCAGCGTCACCGTTATTGAGCATAAGCTGATCGAAGCCAGCGGTATTCGCGAATTACCCGAGCTTCTGCGGTTGGTGCCGGGCATGGCTGTTGGCGCGCGCTCGGGCTGGGATTATGTCGTCAGCTATCACGGCACCAGCCGGCACAACAGCCATCGTATGCAGGTGATGATCGATGGTCGTTCGGTTTATTCGGCCAGTCTCGCGACAATCAATTGGGACGATATTCCGCTCGCGATGGAAGATATCGAGCGCATTGAAGTGACGCGTGGGCCAAATACCGCCGCCTATGGTGCCAACGCGTTTCTCGGCATCATCAATATCATCACGAAACATCCCGACGATGGCGCGAAGCTGCGCGTGAAAGCAACCGGCGGTAATAACAACACCGAAGACTATTACGCATCGACGACTGGTCAGACGAACACCGGCAGTTACCGTGTTAGCGCGGCTTCGCGGCGTGATTCAGGCTTCGATTATCGTCAAAACGGCACTGAGCGACGCGATTCGAAAAATCTGCATTTCGTCAACGGCCGCTGGCTGGTGGCACCAACGGCGGAATGGAATCTCGATTTACAGGGGGGCTATAAAAAAGGCATCAACACCGACGATGCCAATGGCTTCGATATCACGCCGCCGGACACCAACGTCGAGAATTATTTTGCGAGTATCAATTCACAGCACTTTCTGACGGCGAATAATTCGCTGAAATGGCAGCTCGATCACACCGGCGCGCGCAGTATTAACGAATGGCGCACCTGCACATCGGCAGCTGCGCTCGATCCCGACCTTCCTTCTTCGGCGCTGGTCTGTGCCGATGTCGACACCAATGTAAAAACGTCGCGCACCGATTTCGATGTGCAAGAAACCTGGCTCAGCGGCAGTAACTGGAAATTAGTGACCGGCGCGCATGCGCAACATCAGCGGGTTTATTCGGAAACGTTGTATAGCGGCAGCGCGAGTCGATTGACCTACCAATTATTCAGCAATGTCGAATATCGTTTTTCACCGCAATGGCTGGCAACCGTCGCCGGCTCGCACGAATATCTCGAAGACGGCGATAAAGAATTTTCGCCGCGCGTGGCGCTGCTATTTCTGCCGAATGAAAATCATTCGGTGCGCGCCGTTTATTCGGAAGCTATTCGGTCACCGGATTTATTCGAAACCCAATTGCGCTGGCACTACATCGCTACCAATGTAAGTACGGTGCCCACGCTTCCCATCACGCTGCCACAAAGCTTTGAATTACCGACGCTGCGTTCGCCAGATAATCTGCATTCCGAAAAAATCCGCTCGCACGAACTCGGATATTACGGCTTATGGATGGATCGCCGTTTACAAGTGGACGTCAAGCTGTATCACGACGATATGGAAGATCTGATCAGCGACAACCCGGCTTACGGTTCGTATGAGCCGGCCAACGACGCTGTGGTGGAGCAAACAGGTTACGAAACCGAGATCAAATTCCTCGCGACAGAAAATCTGCAGATGCATGCGACGTATGCCGTCATCCACTCGAAATCCACGACGCATCTGGAAGAGGATCTCACCCCTCGGCATTCAGGCAGCAGCGCAGTGGTTTACGACTTCGGCAATCAGTGGCAGGTTTCAGGCTTTTACTATTACGCGAACCCGATCAACAAAAACAAATTCTCGCGCGCGGATATGCGCTTGGCTAAACAACTGCCGATCCATGCAAGCCGCTTGACGTTGAGCATGACGGTGCAACATTACTTTCAAAAAGATGCCGATTTATTTGACGACAACTTATACGATCAACCGAATCGAGTTTATTTGTCGGCCGATCTAAGCTTTTAACGTTGCGTTTAGGATAAGGGATTGAGGATGCTAAGAAGGATAGGGTGCACCGCGCTGCTGCTATTCGCCTTGCTGCCCATGCTGGCGGAAGCAGCGATTGCGCGCATCGATATCGTGGTGTCGCCGAACAATACGAATTTGCTCGATATGGCCGGCGGCATCGAGCATGCCCTTTCACAGCGTTGGCCCAACCTCTCGGTAAAAATTGCGCATAGCGATAATTACGCGATTACCGACACGCAAACCACGCTGATCGTCGCGATTGGCGATGGCATGTTGCCGTGGCTATCGACACATGCCGGAGAATTTCCATTTTCGTTAGCGTTTTACGTCAACTCGGCAGCGTTTGGCGACATCAACAAGGCCGATGGTAAGACCAGCGCGTTGTACCGTGACCAACCGTTGTCGCGACAACTCGAACTGGCAAAATTATTAGTTCCGAATCTGCAGCGCGCGGCAATCATTCACAGCCCATCGGTGGTGCTCGGCAATCTCGATTCGCTGGAGCGGAACAGCCGTGTGCGCATCGCCAACGCGACGCTCCGTAGCGATAACGACTGGGCAAAAATTCTTGCGCAATTGATGCGCGATAACGATGTGCTGCTGGGTATCGACGATCCGCAAATCTACAACAGCAACACCATTCGCAGCATTCTGTTGACCACTTATCGCCACGGCAAAGTATTGATCGGTCCAAGTCGTCCGTTTGTAAATGCCGGTAGTTTGGCTTCGTGCTACACCGCATCGGATCAATATCTGCAACAACTGCTGACGATGATTGCGACGACGCTGCAGGAACAGCGTGTACCGCGCCCGCAATTTCCGAAGGCTTATCGCGTCGCCGTCAATCCGCAAGTGGCCGCCTCGCTGGGTTTGAATCTACCGAATGAAGTCGCGCTGACTACCATGCTGCAGCGCAAGCTCGGGGAGTGCGGCGATGATTGCTAGAGACGCATGGCGCAAACTCAAAATTTCGCAGCAGATCACCTTAATCAGCACGGTGCCGATGCTGATTCTCTACATTGCGATTTTCGCGTTCCTGCTTAATGCACGCCTCAACGATCAGGAAACGATGCAGCACGAGCATGGTTCCTTACTCGTCACGCAGCTCGCGGTCGCGAGCGAATTCGCGGTGTTGACCGGCAACGAGCAACAACTGCGCAGCATGCTGCAGCGTTCAGTGAACGGTCCGGTGGCGAATATCACTGTGTGGGACGCACGCGATCGACAATTGGTCACCATCGGCAATCCGAATGCAGCGCGCAACGTCGATGTGTTTCGCAGCGATATTCGCATGGAGCCCATTGCGCTCGATGATGCGGCGTCCAGTGAAATCGCCGCTGCCGCCGGCAATACGATCGGACGCATTGAAATCACATTGTCGCGTCAGGGTATTACCACCAGCCGCAATCACGCGATTGCTATCAGCCTGCTGGTGGGAGGGCCGATCCTGATCTGCGGCATCGCGCTGGTGTGGTATTTGGGCGAAGGCCTGGCGCGACCGTTGAGCGCGCTGACGGACATTACCGCATCGGTGGCGAAGGGCGATTTATCGGTACGCACTGCCGAAGATGGCGTGGGTGAAATTCGCGTGCTGCAAACATCGGTGAATCAGATGGCGGCAGCCCTCGAGCGAACGCAGGCGCGGCTACAGGAATATGTGCATCAGCTCGATCAGGCACGCATCGCGGCTGAACAGGCGAACGATGCAAAGAGCGAATTCCTCGCGACGATGAGCCACGAACTGCGCACACCGATGAACGGCGCGCTCGGCATGCTCGAATTATTGAAAAATACCGAGCTGGTTCCGCAACAGCAGCAATACGTAAACATCGCTGTCGAATCGACCGAGCATCTGTTGACCGTCGTTAACGATGTTCTCGATTTCTCGCGCATTGAGCGTGGGCTGATGCAGCTGGAACCGATCTACAGCAATATCGGTACATTGTTCGAACAGATCATTGGCTCGTTTCAACTCACGGCACAGCAAAAACATTTACTGCTGCATCGCGATATCGACCCAACCTTATTTGATGTACGACTGCTGGTCGATCCGGCGCGGCTGCGCCAGATCGTCGTCAACCTGCTCGGTAACTCGCTCAAATTTACTTTCGCGGGTTCGGTGCAATTTTTTGCACGCTGTCACTGGATCAACGAGCAAACCCTCGACGTCGAATTCGCGGTGATCGATACCGGCATCGGCATCGCAAAAGAAAAACAAGCGTTGATCTTCCAGCCGTTCCGGCAGGCCGATGGCTCAACCGTGCGCCGCTTTGGCGGTTCCGGCCTGGGTCTGGCGATAGTGCAGAAATTGATTGCGCTGATGAACGCCGATATTCAACTCGACAGCGTGCCGGGACGCGGCTCGACTTTTCGTGTGAAGTTCCAGGCGCCGGCGCGTCAGGCGGCGAGCGCGGAACGCGTTGAAGTGGTGAAACAGCCGTTACCACCGTCCGACATTCTCGTGGTCGAGGACAATGCGATCAATCAGATGGTCGTGGCGAATATGCTCGAGAGTCTGGGATTAAAGGTAAAAACGGCCAACAATGGACTCGAAGCGCTTGAACTGATCGAAAACCATCCGTTCGATCTGATTTTAATGGATTGCCAAATGCCCGAAATGGATGGCTATCAATGCACGCAGCGCATTCGCTGCAACGAACGCCCACATCTCGCCGGCATTCCGATCGTCGCGTTAACCGCGAATGCGATGACCGAAGATCGCGATCACTGTCTCGCAGCAGGTATGAACGACTATTTAAGCAAGCCGGTCACGATGCAGGTGCTGCGCGATAAATTACAACGCTGGCTACGCCCGCAGATCGTCAACAGCTGATCAATCGCGACATACCGAGTTATGCACACGATCGCGATACGTTTTCCACAATGTGTTTAGCGACTCCGTATGCGACGCGGGAATTTCATTCCTTATTTTCGCTGTCAACGCATAACAATGTGGACAACCGGATCGAAATCTCACAAAACCGGTATTGAAAAGCGCCGCGTTGCGCGACGAGCAAATTCATCCACACCGATACACAGCCGTATACCGTGTGGGCACACCTGTTGTGGGCAGCCTTTTACTTCCGTTAACACGTTGAAATGAAAAAACATTAAACGTTTTTCAACAGGTCTCACGACCCTCATTAGTAACAGTACTTAATCTATTCATACTCACTCATAAGAGACATATTTAATTCATTTAACCTAAGTAATAAATTCACGTTGATGAAATTTTCATCAGCTTCTTGCACGACTAACTGGCTACCGTATAATCGCCACCCCTTTCGAACAGCAATTGCCAGGTGCTTGCGGTGGATTACCCGAAGCGTTTCGATGTCATCGTGATCGGCGGCGGCCATGCCGGCACCGAGGCGTGTCTGGCTGCCGCTCGGCTCGGCTGCGAAACGCTGTTGCTGACACACAATGTCGAAACACTCGGCCAGATGTCCTGCAACCCGGCGATCGGCGGCATCGGCAAAAGTCATCTGGTCAAGGAAGTCGACGCACTCGGCGGCGCGATGGCGCTGGCGACCGATCGTGGCGGTATTCAATTCCGGATCCTGAACGCGAGCAAAGGTCCCGCAGTGCGGGCGACGCGCGCACAAGCCGACCGCGTGCTGTACAAGGCTGCGATCCGCGCCATTCTCGAAAATCAGCCGAACCTGAGCATTTTCCAACAGGCCGTCGACGATCTAATCGTGCACGGCGATCGCGTCGAAGGCGTTGTCACGCAAACCGGTATTCGCTTCTTCGCCAAATCGGTCGTGTTATGCACCGGCACCTTCCTCGGCGGCAAAATCCATATCGGCCTCGACAACCATTCCGGCGGGCGTGCCGGCGATCCGCCGTCGATCGCGCTCGCGCAGCGGCTGCGCGAATTACCGTTACGTGTCGATCGGTTGAAAACCGGCACACCGCCGCGCATCGATGCGCGCTCGGTCAATTTCGACGGTCTGCAGGAGCAATGGGGCGATACCCCGATTCCGGTGATGAGTTTTATCGGTTCCGCGGCCGAGCACCCCAAGCAAACGTGCTGCTGGGTCACGCACACCAACGAGCGCACGCACGATGTCATTCGTGGCGGCCTCGACCGTTCGCCGATGTATACCGGCGTGATCGAAGGCATCGGTCCGCGCTATTGCCCTTCGATCGAAGACAAAATTCACCGCTTCGCGGATAAAGCCTCGCATCAGATTTTCATCGAACCCGAGGGCCTGAATACGCACGAGTTGTATCCGAACGGCATTTCGACGAGTTTGCCGTTCGATGTGCAATTGCAGCTGGTGCGCTCGATCAAGGGTTTCGAAAACGCGCATATCACGCGCCCCGGTTACGCGATCGAATACGATTACTTCAATCCGCAGGATCTGCAGCACTCGCTCGAGACGCGGCATATTCAGGGGTTGTTTTTTGCCGGCCAGATCAACGGCACCACCGGGTACGAAGAAGCCGCCGCGCAAGGTTTGCTCGCCGGCATCAATGCAGGTTTGCGCGCACAGGATCGTGCCGCCTGGTCGCCGCGTCGCGACGAAGCTTATATCGGCGTTCTCGTCGACGATTTGATTACGCTCGGCACGCGCGAACCGTACCGCATGTTCACCTCACGCGCCGAATATCGCCTGCTGCTGCGCGAAGATAACGCCGATCTGCGGTTGACCGAACAAGGCCGCAAACTCGGCCTGATCGACGACGAGCGCTGGCAGCAGTTCTGCACCAAACGCGAATCAATCGAGCGCGAGCAACAACGGCTGGCGAGTACCTGGATTCAACCGAATACCGCCGAAGCCGATCGCATCAATCCGCTGCTTGAACAACCGATCGCACACGAATACAGCCTGCACGATTTGCTGAAACGTCCGGGCGTCAATTACAGCGATGTGGCATCGCTGAAAAACGCCGCCGAGGTCGATCCGCAGGTCGCCGAGCAGGTGGAAATTCAAATCAAATACGCCGGCTATATCGATCGTCAGGCCGACGAAATCGAACGACTGCGTCGTAACGAAAATATGCTGTTGCCGAAGGATCTGGATTTCAGCGCGATCGAAGGTCTGTCGAACGAAGTCAAACAAAAACTGAGCAACGCGCGCCCGCAAACGTTGGCGCAGGCGTCGCGTATCCCCGGCGTGACACCGGCGGCGGTGTCGCTGTTGCTGATTTATCTGAAAAAACGCGGCCTGCTCGATCGCCCCGACGCCAATCTCATCAGCGCCTGAACCATGTCGGATTCGCGCGCGCAATTACAACGTGGTCTTGCGCAATTAGGTTTGTCGCTATCCGAGCACGCACAGCAACAATTGCTCGATTATCTGATGCTGCTGCAGAAATGGAATCGCGCATACAACCTGACGGCGGTGCGCGATCACGATGCAATGATTTCGCGACATTTGCTCGATAGTCTTGCCGTCGCGCCGCATCTGCAGGGCGAGTGCTTTGCCGATGTCGGCACCGGCGCCGGTCTGCCGGGCATTCCGTTGGCGATTGCTTTTCCAGAGCGTCGCTTCGCGCTGATCGACAGTAACGGCAAGAAAATTCGTTTCGTGAAGCAGGCGATCGCTGAGCTCGGTTTGCCGAATGTCAGCGCGTATCAGTGTCGTGTCGAAGAATGGCCGTTGGAAACGCGTTTCGACGCGGTGTTATCGCGCGCGTTTGCATCGCTGCTCGATATGGCACAGAGCTGCGAAAATTTGCTCGCGCCCGGCGGTGCACTGCTTGCATTAAAAGGCGCGTACCCCGATCAAGAATTGAGTGCGTTGCCGGAACGCTATAGAGTCGACGCCTGCGTGCCGTTGCAGGTACCGGCAGAATTGGGTCAGCGGCATCTGCTGACGATTCGACCGATCTAATCGAGCACATTTATTTTTTCAGAGGCAGCGGTGTGGGAAAAATTCTCGCGGTGACCAATCAAAAAGGTGGCGTTGGCAAAACGACCACCTGTGTCAATCTCGCTGCGTCGCTCGCCGCCACCCGCAAAAAAGTGCTGCTGGTCGATCTCGATCCGCAGGGCAATGCGACGATGGGCAGCGGCGTCGACAAGAATGCAGTGTCGCTCAGTATTTACGATGTGCTGGTACATCGCGAGCCGGTGACGGAAGTGGCGCTGCGCTCGGAAAATGCCGGCTACGATTTACTGCCGGCGAACGGCAACTTAACCGCGGCCGAAGTCGAGCTGCTGAATGCCGACGAAAAAGAATTCCGCTTACGCGATGCACTGGCGATCGAACGCGCCGAATACGATTACGTCATCATCGATTGTCCGCCGTCGTTGAATATGCTGACGGTAAATGCGCTCGCTGCTGCCGATGGCGTGTTGATTCCGATGCAGTGCGAGTACTACGCGCTGGAAGGTTTAACCGCGTTGCTCGATACGATCCAACGCGTGCAACAGGTGTTGAATCCATCGCTGCAAATCGAAGGTCTGCTGCGCACGATGTACGATCCGCGCAATAGTTTGACCAACGATGTATCGGCGCAATTGTCGTCGCATTTTGGCGATCGTGTTTATCGCACGGTAATTCCGCGTAATGTGCGGCTCGCGGAAGCACCCAGTTTCGGTATGCCTGTGTTGAGTTACGACAAGCAATCGAAAGGCGCGCTGGCGTATCTCGCATTGGCCGGCGAAATGCTGCGACGCAACGATAATTACAACGCGGTACCCGCCGCGGGCTAAAAATTATTTTTTCTAACGCGCGCACTCAGGCGCGAAACTGGATATTCGCATTATGAAAAAACGTGGACTGGGACGCGGGCTCGACGCATTGCTCGGCAGCCACAACGCAGCGAAACAACTGGCCGAAGAAACCGCAGTGGTCGAAGCGGGCTCCAGTCAGGATGGGCAGCTGAGAAAAATTCCGGTCGAATTCATCCAGCGCGGCAAATATCAGCCGCGCCGCGATATGAATCAGGAAGCGCTGGAAGAACTGGCTAATTCGATTCGGGCGCAAGGCGTGATGCAGCCGATCGTAGTGCGTCCAATCGGCACCGATAAATACGAAATCATCGCCGGCGAACGCCGTTGGCGCGCCAGCCAGTTGGCCGGTCTCGATACGGTGCCGGTGGTGATTCGCGAGGTGCCCGACGAAGCGGCGATCGCGATGGCGCTGATCGAAAATATTCAACGCGAAGATTTAAATCCGATGGAAGAAGCGATCGCACTATCGCGTCTGCAACAGGAATTTGAATTAACGCATCAGCAGATCGCGGACGCGGTCGGCAAATCGCGCGCGACGGTTACCAATCTGCTGCGGCTGATGTCATTGCGCGAAGACGTGCAACGCCTGCTCGAACACGGCGATCTGGAAATGGGTCATGCACGCGCGTTGCTGAGCCTCTCGCCGGAGCTGCAGGCCAGCACCGCGCAGACCGTCGTCAGCAAAGGTTTGTCGGTACGGCAAACCGAATCGTTGGTGCGCAATCTGCTGGACAATAAACCGGAAAAAAAATCGGAAGCGATCAGCGCCGATGCCGACATCAAACGCCTCGAAGAATCGCTGGCGGCGAAACTCGGTGCCAATGTGCAGATCCAGCACACTGCAAAGGGCAAGGGAAAATTAGTGCTCAGCTACAACAGTCTCGATGAACTCGATGGAATCCTGAGCCATATTCGCTGAGTTTACAGATGTGTCGGTCCGCGATATTGTGGCGGCCGAAAAGCGCAGCACCGAAAGCGCCAAAGCGTAAAAATAAATACGAAATCAATAATTAGCGTTGCTCAAATAGGCGCCGATAAAGCGGTTGAACGGGTGTATCAATGCCCCTATAATGCCGGCCGCTTTACCCGATCGACGACTTTTTATTCATCGATGATCGTAACAGCGATGTAGCTGGCTTGAGGAAGCTGGCCTTTGTTTAACGACAAGGCTTTGCACTATGCGGCGACAACCTGAGACAGCGCAGGTGTGCGCCAATCTCGCCAGACCTCCCGTGGAGAAAATTTACGCGTTGCAGGCAGTGATGCTGACGCTGATTGCTGCGGGATTGTGGTGGGTAAACGCCACCACGGCTTACTCGGTATTACTGGGTGGATTGATTGCGGTTGTCCCCAGTTATTATTTTGCGCGACAAGCCTTTCGCTTTCGCGGCGCGCGGTTCGCTTCACATATCGCGCAGGCGTTTTACGTCGGTGAAACCGGCAAGTTTTTTTTGACTGCCGGTGCGTTTGCGATGGTATTCGCACTGGTGAAGCCGCTGAATGCAGCGGCGCTGTTGCTGGCCTTTCTGGGGATGACATTGTGTCATTGGGCCATCTCGGCGAAATACATAACACGTTGAGTAAACCGTCCTAACACCAAGGTTGTGAGAGCAAACATGGCAGGGGAATCCCAAAGCACTACGGATTACATTCGGCACCATCTCACCAACCTCACCTATGGAAAATTGCCCGAAGGCTATCAGCGCCTCGATCATCACGGCCACGTTGAAGAAACGCTGGGGCATTCCACCTGGACTATCGCCCGCAATGGCCAGGAAGCCAGCGACATGGGCTTCAATGCTATTCACGTCGATTCAATGTTCTGGTCGATTACGCTCGGCGCACTGTTTTGCTTCGCCTTCGCGCGCTTGGCGAAAAAAATTCAGCCTGGCGTGCCGCGCGGTTGGCAGAATCTTGCCGAGATGCTGATCGAATTCATCGATAACACCGTTCGCGATTCGTTCCACCACAAGAACAAATTAATTGCGCCGCTCGCGTTGACGATTTTCACGTGGATCCTGTTGATGAACACAATGGACCTGTTCCCGGTCGATTGGATTCCTCAGCTGATGGCAAAAATCACCGGCAATGAACATTTCTTCTTTAAGGTCGTGCCAACCACCGACCCCAACGTCACACTCGGCATGGCGTTCTCGGTATTCGGATTGATGCTGTTTTTCAGCATCAAGGAAAAAGGCTTGATGGGCTTCG
Source organism: uncultured Spongiibacteraceae bacterium (assembly GCA_965653955.1). Taxonomy (GTDB): domain Bacteria; phylum Pseudomonadota; class Gammaproteobacteria; order Pseudomonadales; family CAMLJR01; genus CAMLJR01. The sequence goes on along the minus strand of CBFHCK010000001.1, from coordinate 9,671 downwards.
TAAAGGAGCTGACGCTGCATCCTTTCCATGCGCCGAAATGGTACGTCAACGTTTTCCTGATACCGGTCAACCTGATTTTGGAAACGGTCTCGCTGATCGCGAAACCAATTTCGCTCGGCCTGCGGTTGTTCGGCAACCTGTACGCCGGTGAAATGATTTTCATCCTGATTGCCGTGATGTTCGGCGCAGGTGTGTTGCTCGCGTTGTTTGCCGGCGTTTTGCAGTGGGCATGGGCGGTTTTCCATATTCTGGTCATCGCGCTGCAAGCTTTCGTGTTCACCGTACTTACCGTCGTCTATATGGCGATGGCGCATACGGTTGAAGATGAACAGCAGGAACACTAACCGTTTTTAACCACAACATTTTTAATTTCAATCAACTGTCGAACTGGAGAAATACCATGGGATTAGCTCTGATCGCTTGCGCACTGCTGATTGGTCTGGGTGCACTGGGTACTGCAATCGGCTTCGGCCTGCTCGGCGGCAAACTGCTCGAAGGTTCCGCGCGTCAGCCGGAACTCGCTCCGATGCTGCAAGGCAAAATGTTCCTGATCGCCGGTCTGCTCGATGCGGTACCGATGATCGGCGTGGGTATCGGCATGTACGTGCTGTTCGTACTCGTGCCGGCGATGGGCGCGTAATCGCGGTCATCAGCCATCCCAATCACTGATACCGAGGTGCCGGCGTGAACATTAATCTCACCCTAATCGGCCAGTCCATCACGTTCTTTTTCTTCGTGTGGTTCTGCTACGCATTCGTGTGGAGCGCAATCCGCAACATGATGGATCAGCGCGCGATGAAAATCGCCGATGGTCTGGAAGCCGCAGACCGCGCCAACCACGATCTCGAGCTGGCCAAAGAAAAAGTTGCACAGCAACTGCGTCAGGCCAAGGAAGAGGCTGCGGCGATTGTCGATGCCGCCAACAAGCGCGGCGTGCAAATCGTCGAGGAAGCGAAGGAACAGGCTCGCCTCGAAGCGGAACGCATCAAAGCCGCAGCAAACGCCGAGATCGAGCAGGAAATGAACCGCGCGAAAGAACAATTGCGCGGCAAAGTGGCGGCGTTAGCTTTGGCTGGTGCAGAGAAAGTGCTGCAGGCATCCATCGACCAGAATCAGCACAAAGCGCTGGTAGAAAATCTGGCCGCAGGTCTGTGAGGCGCCAAGTGAACCTGGTGGAGAGTCCAACATGGCGGAACTAAGCACTCTGGCACGGCCCTACGCAAAAGCGGCGTTCGAATATGCGCTCGCTCAGCAGGATCTCGGCGGCTGGAGCAAACAGCTCGCCACTGCTGCCGCGGTCGCGCAAAGCGCGCCGATGCAAAAGCTATTGAGCTCGCCGTCGAAAACGGCCGACCAGCGCGCGGCGGCTTTACTCGAAGTCTGTGGCGATGTGTTGAGCGCGAAGGTGCAGAACTTTGTACGTGTTCTGGCTGAAAACAAGCGGGTCGAACTGCTGCCGGAAATCTCCACGCTGTTCGAGCAGTTGAAAGCGAATCAGGAGCGGAGTGTCGATGTCGATGTTGTATCGGCGTTTGCGCTCGACAGCGATTTGCAACAGCGTCTTGCGCAGGCATTGCGCAGCAAATTGCAGCGCGAAGTGACGATTAACGCGAGCGTCGACACTTCGCTGCTCGGCGGTGTTCTGGTGCGTGCCGGCGATGTGGTCATCGACGGCTCGGTGCGTGGCAGGCTGGCCAAACTGGCCCAAGCCATGACGTCCTGAACCCACATCGAATTCTTAGACTAGCGAAAATACAGGATCGAGGAACAGAGCATGCAGCAGCTGAATCCATCCGAGATTAGCGAAATTATCAAACAGCGCATCGAGCAGCTCGATGTGTCGTCGGAAGCACGCAATGAAGGTACCGTGGTATCGGTATCGGACGGTATCGTGCGTATCCACGGCCTGACCGACGTGATGTACGGTGAAATGATCGAGTTCGATGGCGGCCGCTACGGCATGGCTCTCAACCTCGAGCGCGACTCTGTCGGCGCCGTAGTATTGGGTGACTACCTGAGCATTGCCGAAGGTCAGAAGTGCAAATGCACTGGCCGCATTCTCGAAGTGCCGATCGGTCCGGAACTCGAAGGCCGCGTGCTTGACGCGCTCGGCAACCCGATCGATGGCAAAGGCCCGTTGAACAACAAACTGACTGACGCGATCGAGAAAGTTGCGCCGGGCGTTATCTGGCGTAAGTCGGTCGACCAGCCGGTGCAGATCGGTTTGAAAGCGATCGACGCGATGGTGCCGATCGGACGCGGTCAGCGCGAATTGATCATCGGCGATCGCCAGATCGGTAAAACTGCCGTTGCGGTCGATGCGATCATCAACCAGAAAAGCTCTGGTATTAAATGTATCTATGTAGCGATCGGCCAGAAGGCTTCGTCGGTTGCCGCCGTCGTGCGCAAGCTCGAAGAGCATGGCGCCATGGCTCATACGGTCGTCATCGCAGCGACGGCGTCCGATCCGGCATCGATGCAATATCTCGCAGCCTTCGCAGGCTGCACGATGGGCGAGTACTACCGCGATCGCGGTCAAGACGCGCTGATCATTTATGACGATCTGACCAAACAAGCGTGGGCGTATCGCCAGATTTCATTGCTGCTGCGCCGTCCGCCGGGACGCGAAGCGTACCCTGGCGACGTGTTTTATCTCCACTCGCGTCTGCTCGAGCGCGCTGCGCGCGTCTCCGAAGAGTACGTCGAGAAGTTCACCAACGGCGAAGTAACGGGCAAAACCGGTTCGCTGACCGCATTGCCGATGATCGAAACGCAGGCCGGCGACGTTTCGGCGTTCGTACCGACCAACGTAATTTCGATCACCGACGGCCAGATCTTCCTGGAGTCGAGCCTGTTCAACTCCGGCGTGCGCCCGGCGATGAACGCCGGTATTTCGGTATCGCGTGTCGGCGGTGCTGCGCAGACCAAGATCATCAAGAAACTCGCCGGCGGTATCCGTACCGCGCTCGCGCAATACCGCGAACTGGCGGCGTTCTCGCAGTTTGCATCTGATCTTGACGATGCGACGAAAGCGCAGCTCGATCATGGCCAACGCGTTACCGAGTTGATGAAGCAGAAGCAGTACTCGCCGCGCTCGATCGCCGAAATGGGCCTGATGCTGTATGCAGCAAACGAAGGCTACCTGAAAGACGTCGACGTGAAGAAAGTGCTCGATTTCGAAGCTGCGCTGTTGGCGTATGCACACAGCGAGCTCGGCGATGTTATGAAACAAATCGTTGCGACCGGCGACTGGAACGGCGATATCGAAGCCAAGTTCAAAACGACGATCGAGAAATTCAAAGCGACACAAACCTGGTAATACGGCGCGCCTGAGCCGGAGTGTTAGATTTCCGGCGCGGGCGCGGACTGAACGAATCCTTTCGTTTTAAGTAAGCGTTTGAGGGAACCTCATGGCAGGCGCCAAAGAGATCCGCACACAGATTTCGAGCATCAAAAGCACGCAGAAAATCACCAGTGCTATGGAAATGGTGGCTGCGAGCAAAATGCGAAAAGCACAGGAACGCATGCAGGTAGGCAAGCCCTACGCGCAGCGCATTCGCAGTGTGATTGGCCATATCGCCAACGCCAATCCGGAATACAGGCATCAATACATGGTCGAGCGCGAAGTGAAGCGCGTCGGCTTTATCGTCATTTCCACCGATCGCGGGCTGTGCGGTGGCCTGAACATCAACCTGTTCAAGGCATCGATTCGCGCGATGAAGGAATGGGCGGATCAGGGCGTGCAGAACGACCTGTGCCTGATCGGCGGAAAGGGCGCGGGCTTTTTCCGCAGCGTCGGCGGCAACGTGGTTGCGGCTATTCGCGACATCGGCGAAACACCGTCGATGGCCACGCTGATCGGCAGCGTCAAAGTAATGCTCGATGCGTACAGCGAAGGCCGTATCGATCGCCTGTATCTGGTGGGCAACGAATTCGTTAACACCATGACGCAGACGCCGTACGTACAGCAATTGCTGCCGCTGCTGCCCGATAAAGATCAGAAGCTGAAGCATCATTGGGATTACATCTACGAGCCCGATGCGAAAGAGCTGCTCGAAGGCTTGTTAACCCGCTATATCGAATCGCAGGTGCACCAGGCAGTCGTCGAAAACGGCGCGGCGGAACAGGCGGCGCGAATGATTGCGATGAAGAACGCAACGGACAACGCGGGCGACCTGATCGGCGGCTTGCAGCTGGCGTACAACAAAGCGCGGCAGGCAGCGATCACGCAGGAGCTGGCGGAAATCGTCGGCGGCGCGTCGGCAGTTTGATCGATCGAAATTTGCAGATAGACCGAATTTAAAGCTTGAAAAAGTAGAGGAACCGGACATGAGTAGCGGACGTATCGTACAAATCATCGGCGCCGTTATCGACGTGGAATTCCCGCGCGATGCCGTACCGCAGGTTTATGACGCGCTGAAAGTCGAAGGCGGTCTGACCCTGGAAGTGCAACAGCAGCTCGGCGACGGCATCGTTCGCACGATCGCGCTGGGTTCCTCGGAAGGTTTGAAGCGCGGCCTGCCGGTGGAAAACACCAAAGAAGGCATCAAGGTGCCGGTCGGTAAAGAAACCCTCGGCCGCATCATGGACGTCCTCGGCAATCCGATCGACGAAGCCGGTCCGATCGGCGAACAAGACCGCATGGTCATCCACCGCAAGGCGCCGAAATACGAAGAGCTCGCGGCATCGGCCGATCTGCTCGAAACCGGCATCAAGGTCATCGACCTGGTCTGCCCATTCGCAAAAGGCGGCAAGGTCGGTCTGTTCGGCGGCGCCGGTGTCGGCAAGACCGTCAACATGATGGAGCTGATCAACAACATCGCGAAGGCCCACTCGGGTCTGTCGGTATTCGCCGGTGTCGGCGAGCGGACTCGCGAAGGCAACGACTTCTACCACGAGATGAAAGACTCGGGCGTTCTCGACAAAGTGTCGATGGTGTACGGCCAGATGAACGAGCCGCCGGGAAACCGTCTGCGCGTTGCCCTGACCGGTCTGACCATGGCGGAAAAATTCCGCGACGAAGGCCGCGACGTTCTGCTGTTCATCGACAACATTTACCGCTACACGCTGGCGGGTACCGAAGTATCGGCTCTGCTCGGCCGGATGCCGTCCGCGGTAGGTTATCAGCCGACGCTGGCCGAAGAGATGGGCGTGCTGCAAGAGCGCATCACCTCGACCAAAAATGGCTCGATCACCTCGATCCAAGCTGTTTACGTACCTGCGGATGACTTGACCGATCCGTCGCCCGCGACCACCTTCGCGCACTTGGATTCGACCGTTACGCTGAGCCGTGACATCGCTGCTAAAGGTATTTATCCAGCGGTCGATCCGCTCGATTCGACCTCGCGTCAGCTCGATCCGTTGATCATCGGCAGCGAGCATTACGAAGTCGCGCGCGGCGTACAGACCGTGTTGCAGCGTTACAAGGAACTGAAAGACATCATCGCGATTCTCGGTATGGACGAGCTGTCGGAAGACGACAAACAAGTCGTATTCCGCGCACGTAAGATCGAGCGCTTCCTGTCGCAGCCGTTCCATGTTGCCGAAGTATTCACCGGCTCGCCGGGCAAATACGTGCCGCTGAAAGAAACCATCCGCGGCTTCAAAGGCATTCTCGCCGGCGAATACGATCACCTGCCGGAACAAGCGTTCTACATGGTCGGTACGATCGACGAAGTCATCGAAAAAGCGAAAAAGCTGTAAGCGCTAGCGAACGAGGCAAGAGACATGGCCATGACACTCCATTGCGACATCGTCAGTGCAGAAGAAGCGATTTTTTCCGGGCTGGCACAAATGGTGGTCGCACACGGCACGCTCGGCGATCTGGGTATCGAGTACGGCCATGCTCCGCTGTTGACGTCGCTGGAGCCGGGTCCGGTTCGAGTCAAAACGCAGGGCGGTGAAGAGCAGGTGTTCTACGTGTCCGGTGGCTTCCTAGAAGTGCAACCTGGCATGGTGTCGATTCTCGCGGATACCGCGCTGCGTGCGCAGGATCTTGATGAAGCCGCTGCACTCGAAGCGCAGAAAGCCGCCGAACTGGCTTTGGCGGACAAGCAGGGCGATATCGATTACACCCGTGCCGCCGCCGAACTCGCTGCGGCCGCTGCTCAGCTGCGCACGATCCAGCAAATCCGCAAAAAGATGGGTAAATAGCGGCACAACACGAGGCTGCAATGTAACAGTTGCAAAATGAAAGGGCGGTCGCATGGCCGCCCTTTTTTATTTGGGCTACAGTTGCGAAACGCTTTTTGGGGCGAACGCATCGCGACAGCACCGTTTATATATCTGCAATTCGAAAGAAAGGGACTGATCCGTGTCACTCGAAGTCATTATCCTCGCCGCCGGTCAAGGTACACGCATGCGCTCGGCGCTGCCGAAAGTCCTGCATCCGCTCGCCGGCAAACCGCTCGTTCACCACGTCATCGACACCGCGAATGCGCTTGGCGCAAAAGCGATTCACACCGTCATTGGCCACGGCGCTGAAAAAGTAAAAACGCAGCTGAGCAAACTGCCGACGCAATGGGCAATGCAGGAGCAACAACTCGGCACTGGTCACGCCGTTGCGCAAGCGACACCGAACGTCGCCGACGACAGCATCGCGCTGGTGTTATACGGCGACGTGCCACTGGTTAAAGCGGATACTCTGCAGAAATTATTGGCGGCGGTGAACAACGAACAAATGGCGCTACTCACCGTGACGATGGATGACCCCACCGGCTACGGTCGCATCGTCCGCGACGCGCAACAGCGCATCGTTGCAATCGTCGAACAAAAAGACGCGAGCGACGAACAGAAAAAAATTCGTGAAGTGAACACCGGCATTCTCGCCGCGCCAGCGCACCTGCTGAAACAATGGCTACCGCAACTCGAAGCGAACAACGCGCAGGGCGAATACTATCTGACCGATATCATCAGTCTTGCGGTGAAGCAGGGCATCAACGTCGTCGCACAACAACCGCAAGCGCAATGGGAAGTGCAGGGCATCAACAATCGCCTGCAACTCGCCGAACTAGAGCGTCAGCATCAACGCAATATCGCCGATGAATTGATGACGAACGGCGCGACGCTCGCCGATCCAGCGCGCATCGACGTGCGCGGAAAACTCGTCACCGGCCGCGATGTATTTATCGATATCAATTGCGTGTTCGAAGGCGAAGTCGTACTCGGCGATAACGTGCGTATCGGCCCGAATTGCGTGATTCGCAACGCGCGTATTGCCGACAACGTCGATATCGAATCGCATTCGTTAATCGACGACGCAATCATCGGCGCAGAGGCGCATGTCGGCCCTTTCGCACGGCTGCGCCCCGGTACCGAACTCGCGGCAAAAGCAAAAGTCGGCAATTTCGTCGAAACAAAAAAAACGTATATCGGCGTTGGCTCGAAAGTAAACCACCTGACCTATGTCGGCGATTGCACGATCGGTGTCAATGCGAATATCGGCGCCGGCACGATTACCTGCAATTACGACGGCGTGAATAAATTTAAAACTGAAATCGGCGATGGCGCATTCATCGGCTCGAACAGTTCGTTGGTAGCGCCGGTGTCGATTGGCAAAAACGCCACCGTCGGCGCTGGCTCGACGATTACTTCGAATGTGCCCGATGAACAACTCGCGGTAGCGCGCGGCAAACAACGCAATCTGGAAGGCTGGAAACGGCCAACAAAAAAATCGTAACCGGAGAAACGAGATTATGTGTGGCATTGTAGGCGCAGCAGCGCATCGTGAAGTCGCCCCGATTCTGATCGAGGGTCTGCGCCGGCTCGAATATCGCGGTTACGATTCCGCCGGCGTCGCGATTATCGATAGCGACAAACATATCGGTTGCTACAAACGCGTCGGCAAAGTGGCGGTGCTCGGCGAAGCGCAGCAGCACGAACCGTTGCGCGGCCATACCGGTATTTCGCACACGCGTTGGGCCACGCACGGCAAGCCGACAGAAGCGAATGCGCATCCGCATATTTCGAACGATACGCTCGCGCTGGTGCACAACGGCATCATCGAAAATCACGAAGAGTTGCGCAGCCGCCTGCAAGGGCTTGGTTACGAATTCAAATCGCAAACCGATACCGAAGTCATCGTGCATCTGCTGCATTATTTAATGCGCGACGGCAAATCGCTGCTCGATGCATTAAAGGAAGCGGTGCATGAACTTGAGGGCGCATACGGTGTTGCCGTCATTCACGCCGACGAGCCAAACACAATTATTTGCGCACGCAGCGGCAGCCCGCTCGTGCTCGGTCTCGGTCTCGGCGAAAACTTTTTGGCATCCGATCAACTTGCACTGCGGCAAGTCACCGATCGCTTTATTTATCTCGACGAAGGCGACATCGCCGAAATCACGCCGGAAAATTATCGCATCTGGGATAAAAACGGCGTCGCGCAGCAACGCACTGTCGTGCAAATCAACGACACAATTGATTCCGGCGACAAAGGCGCATTCCGCCACCACATGCTGAAAGAAATTTTCGAGCAACCGAAAGTTGTCGCGAATACGTTGCAGGGCCGCATCGGTGCCCGCGCAATTCTCGAAGAAGCATTCGGCATCGAAGCGAAAGCGATTCTCGACAAAACCAAAGCCGTGCAAATTGTTGCGTGCGGCACCAGCTATCACTCCGGCCTCGTCGCAAAATACTGGATCGAAGCACTCGCCGGTGTGCCGTGTCACGTCGAAATCGCCAGCGAATTTCGCTATCGCAAATTCGTCGTCAGCCCCGACACATTATTCGTCTGCATTTCGCAATCGGGCGAAACCGCCGATACGCTCGCCGCATTGCGCCTCGCTAAATCGTCGGGCTTCGCATCGACAATGGCAATCTGCAACGTCGCGCAATCATCGTTGGTGCGTGAATCCGATTTAGTGTTGATGACCCAAGCGGGTGTTGAAATCGGCGTTGCATCGACGAAGGCATTCACCACGCAATTGGTTGCATTGCTGCTGCTCGGCCTCGCGCTCGGCCGCCGTCACGCGCTCAGCGCAAAAGACGAAGAACACATCGTGCACGCGTTGCATAACCTGCCCGAACAACTCGAACAGGCGCTCGCGCAAAACGCCGAAATCGAACACGTCGCCGAATCGTTCGTCGAAAAACATCACTCGCTGTTTTTAGGTCGCGGCATCATGTGGCCGGTCGCAATGGAAGGCGCGCTGAAACTGAAAGAGATTTCGTACATTCACGCTGAAGCTTACGCCGCTGGCGAACTCAAACACGGCCCGCTCGCCCTGGTCGATAGCGACATGCCCGTAGTCGCGGTCGCACCGAACGACGAACTGCTCGAAAAACTGAAATCAAATTTGCAGGAAGTGCAGGCACGCGGCGGCGAATTATTTGTATTCGCCGATAAAGACGCCGGCTTTAAAAACGAAAGCGGCGTGCGCGTGATCAACGTACCGCATGTCACCGATGTGATCGCGCCGATTATTTACACCATTCCGCTGCAATTGCTGTCTTATCACGTCGCGGTGTTGAAAGGCACCGATGTGGATCAACCGAGGAATTTGGCTAAGTCGGTGACGGTGGAGTAATGCGGTTCATATTCGCAATAGCACACAAGCCTTGTAGAGGACGATATGGATTTACAAGCAGAAATAGATATGGCTAGAGCTGAATTTAGGATTGATGGATAACCTATTTGATTTGGTGAATGGATACGCATTTACGTAAAGCAA